>DAOVGE010000036.1 GCA_030672605.1 Methanosarcinales archaeon | reverse complement strand
CTCCCGCCGGAGTACCCGAACGACTTTGCATATTGGATCGCTGATGTGCTGCACGAACCTGCGCTTGCCGAACGGCTTGCCGACCTTGACCTGCGTGAACTCAACGATCCGGAATCGCTTCGAAAGAAGATCATCAAGACAATCAAGGATTACATGGCAATGCATGATGTGGGTGGCAGGGCAGGAATCGGGCAGGAATTTCACTTTGTCAGATGCATAAGTGTCGTCTTTCCAACAAAAACTGTGGCAAGAAACTTGAATGATGTGCTGGAAATAATTAAGGAATCTGATGATCTGGATTCGATATTCTATTATTTTATCGCAAGCAGGCTGCTTGGCGGAGGGCATTACAGGGCATTATCTGACTGGGTACTCGGGGAGGACAGCCATGAACTGATGGAAAAACTGGACAATCTGTATCCTTATGGATTTGCAAACCTGAATGCTATGAAAATTGAGGTCGTGAAGATCATCGAAGGGTATTTCTGGGAGCACCTATGAACAAGAAGAGATCAATCTGGGATTATGAGGACATCGTTGGGAGATCACTCTTAGAGGACCTTGAAACGCTTGCCGAACACATCCCGGGTACGGTGCAACACATCAACGCCACTTACTCTGGTGGGGGCGTTGCGGAGATTCTGAGCAGCATGATCCCGTTGTTCGTGGGGTTGGGCATCGAAACCGAATGGAACGTGATACGGGGGGACGATGACTTCTTTTCGGTCACGAAAGGTTTCCACAACGCGCTCCATGGCAGGGCAGAGGATTCCATCGCGGTCCCTGTGGAGCACACCGATGTCAGCGTGATGGATGATATCGAAAATCAGATCAATGAACTGACCACAAGAAAAGAGATGTTTGAGACGTTTCTGCGCTGGAATAGGATCAACGCAGAAGAGATGGAGCTTGATAGCGACTATATGATCATACACGATCCGCAGCCAGCCGCACTGATCGATGTGAAAAAGAGGGGTAAATGGGTCTGGAGGTGTCACATCGATGTTTCGAACCCTGATCCGCTTGTCTGGAACTTTCTGCGCGATTCGGTCTCGAAATACGATGCATCGGTCTTTTCGACGCCGCTCTTTACCAGACCTGATCTCGGGATCAGGCAATTTCTTGTGCCCCCATCGATAGACCCGTTGAGCGACAAGAACATCGAACTCTCGCAGGGCGAGGTCGATTCTGTCCTTGACAAATACGGGATAACCCAAGATAAACCGATCATAACGCAGGTATCGAGATTCGATCGATTGAAAGACCTTCCGGGAGTTATAGACGCCTACAAACGGGTGAAGAAGCGGATGGACTGTCAGTTGATCCTTGCCGGTGGGGTCGCAGCGGACGATCCTGAGGGAATGGAAGTTTATCGCGAGGTCATGGCGAAGGCAGATGGCGACGAGGACATTCATGTGCTGCTTGGATCACCGCCGTTCGAGGACATCGAGATCAACGCGTTTCAGCGCGCAGCGACCGTTATTATGCAGAAGTCGCTCAAGGAGGGCTTCGGGCTTGTTGTCGCTGAAGGGCTCTGGAAAGGAAAACCAGTGATCGGCGGTGCAACCGGCGGAATTCCGCTGCAGATTATCAATGGTGTCACAGGCTACCTCGTGCATTCATCAGCGGGCGCAGCATACAAGATTGCGAACCTCCTCAAGAATCCGGAGCTTGCCAGAACGATCGGAGAGAACGGCAAGGAGCATGTCAGGCACAATTTCCTGATAACGAGGCATCTCATGGACTATCTCATGCTGCTGATCAGTCTCGATGATCCGTCAGGGGTAATCAGGTTGTAGCTTCGTGCAGGTGAGATTTTTAATTTTTTCCGGTCGGGTGGAAAACATAATGCCAATCCTGCAAAGACTGGTATGATTGGATTGGTGGCTAAAAGTTTTCTGACTCTAACGGATTCTGTGATTTTCAAAAGACGCCGGAAGAAGTGATTTTTCATTCTTCGCGTCTTTGCGCCCTCGCGTCTTTGCGTTTCTCTGATTTAACGCAAAGTCGCAAAGACGAGAAAGACGAAGGAGTGACGCCCGCGATTTCTATACACGTGAGGGCTACTGCTATCGACCACAGAAAACGTCAGAACCAGCAAATTTCTATATACCACCCATTGAAATAAACTGTGGCAGGTATGTCAATTTTTGGGAGTCCATAAGAGCCCGAACATCTTCGGTCTGGTTCACAGTCCCCCCTCTCGCCCTCGCGTAATCCGCGCAATTGCACATAGAACGATTAACAGGTACACGAAAGTGAAACGGTAGCCTACAACTGCTTCGTTCCCTGTTTCGGTATCAGAACCTGTTGTCTGATACGAAGTCACCACGGTCTGCGTGGCAGTAGCAGTGGCGACAGCAGGGGAACCTTGCGAATCGGATGAATCGGACGAACTTTGTGAATTCGCCGGATTCACTGCAATCGTTACGTTCTCTGATGCGACGGTCCCTTCATACTCGTGATTATCCACAAACTGCAGAAAAGCAGCCGGCAGTTCGATTGATCCAGCCGCATCCATCCTCATTTCGTAGCTGAACGTGTGGCTCTCGCCTGCTTCCAGAACCGCCTTCGCATCGGTCACACCATCGGTCAGAACAGCATCCGGCGGGAGGCTGTCTGCCACATCGATACTCGCTAGCATATTCCCGGTGTTCTTCGCCTCGAGTGTGACGGTCACAATTCCACCCTCATCGACGGTCGCAGGGGCAGCACTCTTCGATAAATCAATCTTCGGACCGTACACGACGATGTATGGGGAATCTGAGTGCACAGAGTATCTCATGCCATCAAAACTCCATTCTGCGAGCGCAGCCGGCATGCGATATCCCTCTTCGTTCGGCTGAAGCGGCTTCAACTGGTACGTGAAACTCCTGTACTCACCACCCCCCAGACTGTCCGTTTCCCACTCAAGCGTTGAGTTCCCTTTCAGTTCAAATTCAGGCGGCAGTGTGTCGCTCACAGTAATTGAGTTGATCGGGCGTGTGCCCTCGTTTCGCAGCGATACCGTGACTGTTGCGGTTTCATCCATGTATATATTATCATTTATCGATTTGGAGAATTTAAACATGCCGCAGACCGTAACAGGATGCGATATCGAATAAGAATACCTCGTATCTTTTATATCGTCATACTCGATCATAACTGTCAGGTTGAATGTGCGATCCTCAATTACCGAGGGTACATCGAATCGTAGCGTGATCGGATCGAACGATTCGGTGTCTGTTTCGCCGTCGAGTAGTTCTCCTTTCTCGATTGTGGAATAATGGTGGCGTAGCTTCCCCTGAACCACATTAAGATCCTCTGCGTCAATGTAAACGGTAACATCATCCGCTTCCGCATCCCCGATGTTCTG
>DAOVGE010000158.1 GCA_030672605.1 Methanosarcinales archaeon | reverse complement strand
GCAAAGATTAAATAAACCTCCTGATTGGCGATCGTGTGGTGTGTGTCTCGGTCTTGTGCATTCATGGCCAAATTGGCAATTACAAAAATCGCACTTTATGCTGGTCGCTGAGTATAGCTAAACACGCACTCTTCTGGTAATCTATGCCCCAAAGCGAAAGCTCCTGCGCAAAAAAAACACGTTTGACACACGTTCACACCAGGAGCTGGATATACTTGGAGTTGAAGTACGACCCCGGTGTTGTGAGTTCTAGTATCACAAGCGATCCGGCTTCGGGTCTGATCTGTAGGTCAAGGGACGTTCTGGTGGCAAGCCCTGCGTACGAGGGGTCAGAGTACGCCCCACCAAATTTAAAGACCTTTCGCAGGTCAACGGTCACCTCCATCACATCTCCTGTTCGCAGCGCCGGCTGGGTCTCATCGAATGTACTGTCATCCCTGATCCGTATTGCGCTGATCGAAAAATACTCTGATGTCGCAGTGTTGTTCGCAATATAGACACCTTCCCGTTTTTCCAGATGATAATTAACATCTGCGGTATGTGTTGCATCTGACAGGTACACGATCAACTGCGAGAGATCGATGTCCTCACTTCCCGGACCAAGTGACATTGTGAGATGGAGTTTGGAGATGTAGCCATAGTCATAATTGTCCTGCTGCACGGTTATGTTGATAGAATCGGTCCCGGAAGCCACTTTGTATGTTCCGGGTTTTGCGAAATAGCACGCATACACCACCCCTGCGGCAACCGAGTGGTTCACATTGGTAAACCCCTCTGCATCGCTGCTGGTGATGTTTATAGAGGATGCGTTGCCGCTCGGGTTCTCAATCTCGACGTAACTGCCGATAGGAGCGGTATAACTAAGTTCTGTTAAGTTTGTGCCGTCATCTTTTAAGAGACCCCCGCTGTCATCCAAGTTCAACGAGACATAGTAATCCCGCTCCCCAATGATCCGATCGACACGGAGGTTCGAGGCAACCTCTCTTGTCGTCTCCTGACCGGTCTGAGATGCCTTCTGCTGGAGTACTCCTGACGTCTTGATGAGGAGCGCTGATGCGACCGCAGCAACTAGAACCATTGATATGAATATGATCAACGTGCCGATACCAACCTGCGCTGAGTTATCCTGACGGATATACTGGTTCGCTTTCATACCTCATCCCAATGGTATAATCAGCACTCATAGTATAAAAACATCATGCTATTGGTCAATCATATTATTTTTCATACGCGCCCCACGCGGTATAATTTTGTCGTGCCATATCCGAACGCCAGAGAGGATCGCATCATCCTGAACAACTGATCTTGAACCGAGTACAGTCCCGGTCTCAAGCGAACAGTTTTCGCAAACCCGCGAACCGTTATCGAGAATGGAGGAGAAGATGAGCGAACCCGCACCCACTCGGACATCGTCGAATATGTAGGATGTTAAGATGTGCACACCGTCCTCAATTACACAACCAGATCCAATCGTCGTGTGCGGACCGATCAGGACTTCATCGCCGATTGTCGTGTTCTCGCCGATCATTACAGGTCCGACGATCATGGACGAGCCTACCCTCGTCTTCTCGCCGATCGCAACAGGATCTTTAATCCTTGCTCCTGCCCCGGCTGATCCGTGTTTGTTTGTGGGCGTACCATCACCCGCACCAGCAGTCATGCCGTCGAGTTTCCATTTGCATGCGGTTCTGTACATCGCGTGGTTGCCGATGTCGGTCCAGTTGCCCTGCACAAGGAAACCATTGATCTTCTCTCCCGCGTTGAGCAGAGCAGGAAATACGTTCTTTGCGAAGTCGTACATCTCCCCTTCGGGGATCCATTCCAGAATCTCCGGATCGCAGACATATACTCCGGTATTTATGAGGTTACTGAACGCTTCTCCCGGTCCTGGCTTTTCAAGGAACCTGTGTATCCGGTTTCTTGCATCCATATCACACACTCCGTATTCGGAAGGATCATCGATACAGATCAATCCGATTGTGACCATAGCATCGTTCTGCTTGTGGAACCGGTATATCTCGTCCAACCGCAGATCAAGGACATGATCACCGCCAACGACCATGAAGACGTCATCTTCGATCTGTGCCCTGGCATTCTTGACGCCTCCTGCGGTTCCGAGTGCGGATTCTTCGTACACGCAGGTGACATCAACACCTTCGATTTTATTGACCGCCTCTTCGATCATCTCGGCAAGATAACCGAGCGTCAGCACGATCTCTCTGAACCCCTCTGCCTTCAGCTGCTCGATCAGATGCGTGACTGATGGCTTGTTCAGAAGCGGTATCATCGGCTTCGGTCGCTCAAGAGTTAACGGACGCAGCCTCGTACCCAATCCTCCACACATTACACATACTTTCATGGTTACTCCGTTTCGTTAGAATCCCCTGGTTTATTCATATACGTCTCGAAGAACTTCACACCCTTAATTTCCATCCAATTGAGGATTTCGTGTGCCATCTTCTGTTTTGAGAGCAGCCAGGACTCGTTCAGCCACAGGTTGCTCGGAGCCTGGATTGAAACATAGTCATCGACGATATCCACATCAAAGTCCATTCTGAAGTATGAGTTCAGCAGGGATTTGATCTTTTGAGTATCGTCATCGATCACATCCTCTATCGTGTAGTCAAAAGTCAGGGTTTTGCCAGCCATCGGGGAATTGAAGTCAACTCGCACCCTGCGCCCGATTGTCATTACGACCGTGCCCTGTTGTCCTTTGACCATCGCTCGCATCCCCTTCACCGGCTTTTCATCGAAACTGGATACAGGGTACGTCTTTACAAGCTCTGTCTTGTGTTCGCCGTAGCCTTTCTCTGGCGGAACCGCAACTGTTCCGTGGTAGCCAGCTTCCTTTCCGACAAAATCCTCATCCAGACCATCCACGACATGCCCTGCACCAACGATTATGACGTACGGTTCGTACTTGACGTTCTCATCGTATATCTCGTGCTCTTTTGCGACCTCTTCTTCGGTGGTATCGAAGACCGTACCGTCATCGGATCGTCCGGTATAGTTCATCCGGATAAAATCTCCTTGTTCTATAGTCAATTTATCATCTCACTTATATAATCCAACCTATATAACCTTACCTGTATAATCTCACATCTCGCGCAGGTACCTATCCATCTCAGCCGACAAGCCCGTATTTCCGGACGTTCGCATCAGCAATCTCCTGAATCTTCGCGATCTCATCCTTTCCGCTATCCTTTGTGAAGAGGTGCTTGAACCGCCTCTGCACACGAAGATAATCCTCAACAGGTTTCTGCTTGATCTTGCGTACCTTCCCGAGCTCGCCATTCACAATCTCGAAGACCGGGTAGAGTGCAGTCTGGACAGCGAGTCTTCCAACCTCGATTGTCTCTGCGCTCTCGAAGTACCAGCCGGTGCAGCACGGCGCATGAATCTGGATATATGCGGGACCCTTTGTTTCGGTCGCTGTCTTGACCTTGTTGATCACATCCTTCGGGTATGCGATCGAGGCGGTCGCAACATACGGCGAGCCGTGCGCCACAAGGATTGCGGGCATGTCCTTCTTCGGAAGGGGATTTCCGAAGGACGCATCGCCTATTGGGGATGTCGTGGTCGCCGCGTCGTACGGCGTTGCGCCACTGCGCTGGATTCCCGTATTCATGTACGCCTCGTTGTCGTAGCAGATGTATGTGATGTCGTGCCCTCGCTCGAATGCTCCCGAGATGCTGCGTATCCCGATGTCGAAGGTTGCGCCATCGCCTGCGATGACCAGCACATTCGTATCGCTCTTTCCGAGTGCATCGAGCGCTGTCTCGATCCCTGATGCGACCGCTGCTGGGTTCTCGAAGAGCGAGTGGATGTACGGAACCCGCCACGCCGATTCCGGGTATGGGGTTGTGAAGACCTCGAGGCAGCCGGTGGGACCGCATACGATGCTGTCTCTGCCAGCGCCCTCGAGTATGAACTTCGCTGCAAGCGCTGGTCCGCAGCCTGCACAGCCGCGGTGCCCCGGGGCTAATAGGCTTTCTGTTATCATCTGTGATACCTCATGTGAAAAATACTGTTACGTTTTCGGAACGGTATATATGTGTGCCCCCCGGCTCCGAAACCGCCATCACAGCGTAAATCACTGCCTCTTCACCCATTGGATATCCTTTCGCGTCCCAGATCCTGATATCTTCCAGTTGCCAGTTACCATCATCGTCTGAATATCCGACATTGAAACGAAGACGATCCCCCTCATCTTCTGTGCATACATGAATCCTGATCTCTGCACCGGGTTCTCCACCATGTCCCTTTACATCGATGAGACGGGGAACAGAACCGCTATCGGACGGAGAGGTGATCTCAAACTCGGGGGTTGAGACCGGTGTGGGTGTTGGCGTTAGCTGTGATGTTGGTTGAACAGTCCCCGCCGGAGATGGCGTCACCCTCGGAACCGGTATCTCCGGGTCAAGTGGATCCCCATCCAGTGGATCCCAGTACCCATCAGAATCGGTGTCTTTATTCTCCGGATCTGTTCCGGCTTTCAATTCCTGTTCGTCGCTCCAGCCGTCGCCATCACTATCGACCTCAGCTACATCTTGCTGCACACATCCTGATACCAGCATCAGTGATGTGATCAGTGCAATTACTACAATATGTTTTAATCTCATGATTACCTCCAATTGTTTCGATATTACTTATCTATGTCTCGGGTAAGGT
>DAOVGE010000004.1 GCA_030672605.1 Methanosarcinales archaeon | reverse complement strand
ACATTTAAGGCAATACCTCACGAAACTACTTCCTATCAACCCGTTTAACCACAAAATTCGCAATCTCTGTGCACTCCGTGTCCTCTGTGGTTCAATCTATGAGATAATTCAAAGAATATATTATAAGAAATAAAACCACAGAGAGCACAGAGGACACAGAGAGGGGTTTTTTGGAGTCGCAGAATATGTCCACGAAGAAGTTAATTTTGTTCAGGTTAATTATGCGCAGTTACTTAGCTAAACACGTACCATTTTTGCAGTTCCACACCACAACCCAACCCAACCCACTCCAATCGTGGCACGGCAGGAGTCAATTGACAACCCAAAACGTATTGAACCATTGTCCCATCAATAGATGCACCTGATGCATAAGAAGACATATCAGCCAGACAAACCGGTCGCAGCATGGAGATCATCCGATCGGATGGGGGGCAGCGTGATACCCACCCTCACAATCATTCTCAGAACGCGAGGATGCTATCTGGCGAGAAGTGGCAATGGCTGCACGATGTGTGGTTTCATCCGTGATAGCGCAACTGTTCCGCCAAAACCCGCGGACTTGATCGCACAGTTCAGGAATGCGATGACCCGGCGCCCGGACGATGGGCAGTTCATGGTGAAGATATTCACGTCGGGCAGCTTTCTGGACACAGGTGAGGTGCCGCCTGAAGTGAGATCAGCGATTCTCGGAGAGCTTGATTGTGATTCAGACGTTGTGAAGCTGGTCGTCGAGACAAGACCGGAATTTGTGACGCAGGAGATGATTGCTTCCTGCAAACAGGAGTTTCGTAAGAAATTTGAGATTGCAATTGGAGTTGAGACCAGTAACGATGGAATTCGGTTGGAATGCATCAACAAGGGGTTTTTATTCAATGATTTTGTCCATGCGAGCGATATTGCGCACCGGCTCGATTCGGGCGTCAAGGCGTATCTGCTCCTGAAGCCACCCTTCCTATCAGAGGGCGTTGCGATCAGGGATATGGTCCAATCAGTGCGCGATGTCTCAAAATACGCTGAGACTGTCTCGATTAATCTCTGCAATGTCCAGAAGGGTACGCCTCTGGAGAGTCTCAAAAAGCGCGGCGATTACCGCCCGCCATGGCTCTGGAGTGCGATATCGGTTTTGCGGCGTGCGAAAGAAGAGAATCCGGATCTTATAATCACGTCGGATCCGGTCGGCGCTGGTTCGCGGCACGGACCGCATAACTGCGGTCGATGCGACCGGGACGCGGCAGATGCGATCACCCGGTTCTCGCTTACGCAGGACGTGGGCGAGTTGTCTGTTGAGTGTGATTGTCTGGAGTTGTGGCAGAAGATTGTTGAGCTTGAGGATGTGAGTTACGGCGCGCCACTGCTCGTGGGTTGAAACGAGTGGCTGGCGCTTTTCTGGCTCTTTGACAGTTCGCGTTGCAAATATTTCGTAGATGAATCGTGCTTGTGTGATCTTAAGTGCGTATAGATCACGAATGACACGAATAAACGAATTTCACGAATGCTAAACCGGAATAAATTCGTGTCATTCGTCCATTCGTGATAAAAACTGTTAGAAATAGACCAAATTCTCGATAAACTGCTATAAATCAGAGTAGAGCAAGTTTTGGTAAATAACCGATATGACTGGTTGTTTGAACACCTTCACGCGAGATATTGGAGAGCCTAAACAGAATACTGAAGAAGTTCTTGTGTTCCGTGGGTGAAGATGATATTAAAAACGCAATAATAATCGTAGAACTAGGGCGATATAGGAGGAGATCGTTGTAAACTCCGATTATTAAAATATTGCAAAGGTTTTATTGAGCAAGCACTGTATCGAGAACCGCGTCACCGTCATCAATGTGCACGCCCTTTTTTCGGAAGAACGTAACGACGTTCCGAATGTCTCGTGCCAGAAACTCCATGGCATTCGGATGGTCAAGGGTAACAGACTGTCCCATGTCGATGAAAACGACCTCATAACCATCCATTAAGATATTGAACTCGCTCAGATCGGAATGTACGAGATTTGCCTGATATAACTTTTGGACATAGTCCATGGTGGTATCATACGCCTCCTGTGCCTGATCTCGGGTCAGCGGCACTACCCGCAGTTGCGGCGCGGGGATCTCGTCACCACCTATAAACTCCATCAGAAGAACGTTATTTCTCGTGTCAAACGGTTTCGGAACACGCACACCTGCCGAATTCGCTTTTTTCAGGTTCCTCATCTCTTTTTTTGTCCATGTGAAGACGATACTCCGTTTCTCATGACGTATGTTCTTGAATCTCGGATCTCCGATTAGATACGATTGCATTGCCCGAAAATTGCTCGTAGAAATGCGATAGACCTTTACAGCGATCTCCTGCTCGCGCTTACATCCGAGCGCATGAAACACATTCGCCTCCTTGCCCGTGCTGATCACGCCGCCAAGTGCATCTATGTAACCTTTGTTTGCGAGATGGTACAACGTCTTCAGTGTAGATGTATCAAAAACACCATCAATAGCTTTTAAGTCTTCAGAATCCTTTATTCTGATCCGAAATTGATCCACTGCTCGATCGATCTCTTTCACTCGTTTCGCAACTTCCACCATGATTCAAGAAAGGTATCCACGGCGCCTGAGCCAGTCCGCCTGCGGCGCGGTGTATCTCCAGATCACATCCGCCTTCTCATCCTGAAACGACCACGGGACGATGATGACAACATCGTTTTCACGAATCCATATCCTCTTCTTCATTCTTCCGGGTATCCGTGCGATCCGCACAGTCCCATCGAGACATCTGACCTTCAGATGGAGTGCTCCAAGCATCGACTCCACTGTTGCCAGAACCTCGCGATCCTTGGGGCGTGGGATCCGGACGCGCACTACAGGTGCATCTGGCACCTTCTTCTTTTGTCTACCCAGGCACAACACCTCTGTACATACATTGCATGGATGCCCAATTGTTGCTAAATGTATATAAATCATGCACAACCACTCCGACCTGATGACGGTAATCCGAGACCCGATTCACGGATACATCGAACTCTGTGAGGTTGCACTCTCGCTGATCGAGACGTCGCGGATGCAGCGGTTGCGCCGCATCAAGCAACTCGGACTTACAAATTTTGTGTATCCCGGAGCGAACCATACCAGATTCGAGCATTCGCTCGGCACATACCACCTCGCAAACTCGCTCATGGGCGGCATGGGTGATGAAGCCGGGACCGACGACGAACAAACAGAATTACGTGTCTCCGCCCTGCTTCACGACATCGGACATGGACCGCTCTCGCATGTGACCGAGAAGATCATCAAATTGCATACAGGGAAGTCGCACGAGGATGTTCTCCCGATCTTAAGAAGCGACTTCGCAGAGATTTTTGAGAAGTATTCAATTAACATTTCGAGAGTTGCGAAGCATATAAAAGGAGAGACCGGTTATGGCGCTGCTTTGAACAGTGAAATAGATGTTGATCGGATGGATTATCTTGTAAGAGATGCGCATTACACGGGAGTTCCGCTTTCGGTCGATCTTGTTCGATTGATTCATGAAATGCAGTTTCTGGATGGGAAACTCGTGATCAGGAGCGGAGGAATCCGTGCTGCGGAGTCACTTCTGCTCTCGCGGTTCTTGATGCACCCGACCGTGTATTACCACCATGTGACCCGCATCGCTGAGTCGATGTGTGTGCGTGCAATCGAGCGCATGATAGAGGATGGTTTCGATGCGCGGACGCTTTCCCTGATGGACGATCAGGATCTCTTCTTCGAGATGCGTTCATACCCGGGCTATCCATCAGAGATCAGGGATCGCCTTCGCAACCGGAGATTGTTCAAACGCGCCCTCTATGCGGGATTTGATTCCGTCGGTGAGAATGTGCTCAGGCATCGAACGAATACGAGGCGAATTGAGTCGGAACTTGCATCAGATCTCGGAATCGACCCCGATTATATCGTAATCGACATACCAGAACCACCGGAGATCGTGGAAATAAAGGCAAACATCCTGATTGACCACCAGTTGAAGCCGTTAGGTGAGATATCGCATATCGTCTCCGCTCTCGGGCACGCGCAGCGGGACAACTGGCGGATGGGTGTGTACACCCCTGTTGAATATCGCGATGCAGTCGGCCGCGCCGCAAGGGAGTTTTTCGGTGTGAAGAAGCACAGACAGTTCAGACTGGATGAATTGGTCGAATGAACCCCCTTGTTTCAACTGGAGAAGAGCGCGCCTGCTGCGGTTCACTGTCCGCCCTGCATCAACTCCGCGTACACAGCCTCGATTCGATCCAAAATCGTCTTCTGATCGATTCCGAGCATGCCGGCAGCATACATCGCGCCGCCAGCACCGACACCCTCCTTGACCTCGCCTGCCTCATACTTGCGCAAGCCAGTGATTGCTGAATCCGCAAATCCCGGATCAACGACATGGATGCTGCATCCGAGATCGCGGATCACCGCATCGAAATCGAACGAACTGTCCTGATACACATACTTCGTGGTCGCAATTGAGATATTATCCCGGTCAATTCCGAGATGTTTCAGCAGTGCAAATACCGCAATCATCTGAGTTCCGCCTGCAAGAACGATTTCGCAGTCAGATAATGCCATGTCACGCACCAATCCGACGACCGCTGGCATCATCGGGTCACCAACAGATGCCACAGCACACATCGGGTCGTTCTGCACCTCATCCAACGTTATGCCTGATGCGCTGATGCCCTGTTGCACCACATCACGCTTGATTTTGAGAGGATTCTCCTTGCAACTGCTGCTGACACCGTAATCATACCCAAGCGCGGTCAGAACTCCAAGAGCAGTGGTTGTGCCACCCGGGATGCTCTCGCCAATGATAACAGAGTCTGCTAGTTTTCCGAGCTGCAAGCCGATCACAGACGCACTCTTGCTGATCGCATCCGGACGCAACACAGCACGACCGTATCTGATATCACGTCCGGGTTCGGCGCCAAGATCGATTACCGGCACATTCGGCACGATTCGCAGCCCAGCGTTCACAAAGAGATAGGGCATGTCAGTAAGTTGTAATGCGGCGCGGGTCATAACCGCAGGGGTTGGCGCGCCACCCGGCTTCATCGGAAGCTCGGGTGTACTCTGCGGGCGGCCATGCACCACGATCTCGGAATCGGCTGCCGGCGTGTAATCGTTCAGTTCGGTGGTTGCACCGGCAGCCGATATCTTCGGAATCCGGCACGTATCCGTGTTCGATAAGACGCAGAGAAAAAGAGGATCGGAGAGTCGATTCCCCACTCTTCCGGTCGAAGTAATCCAGTCAGGGAGCATTGTAACGAATCGCAGAGACCGCAGAGACTTATGCCTCTGCGGTACATCCACGACGATGATTACACAATTTCAAAGGTCGGACGCTGTCAGAACCTTGATTGCGGTGGGATGCTTGGTGATGCGCCCCAGTTCGGCACCTACGAGGTTCTTTACGTTCTTTTCGGAAGCGATGTCCAGCAGACGCTGGGTGATCATCCCGTCGAAGACCACGCTTTCGATGTTGTTTGCGCAGGATTTCAGCGAGCCTGCAAGGTCCCGTACCGAAACCTCACTGATAACATTGGTATCGGCGTCAAGCAACCGCGCATTCATGGTATCTGCGAGTGCATGTACATGAGTCATGAGATCGTCGGAACCATTCTGCGGCGTCTCGACCGCGTGGGGTTTTGTGATAGTTCTCTTCTGCACCTTCACACTGCGATCCGGCTTCCGCCTCTTCACCTCGACCGGCTGTGCGTAACTGACAACCGCCTGCTCGATCGGTTCCTTCTGGCGCAGCGATGTAACGATCTCTTTCTGGACGAGTTCCTCCACACCCTTGCCATCCGGAGCGCGCGCGACGAAATCGATGTCCGCCATCTGGAGCAGCTCTTTTATGATCAGTTCACCGCCACGATCCCCGTCCGTAAACGCGGTGACAGTCTTCTCCTTACAGAGCGGAATGATCGAATCCGGTATGCTTGTTCCACCGACTGCGACCGTATTCTTGATCCCGTATCTCAGCAGATTGAGAACATCTGCCCGCCCTTCTACAAGGATAATCGCATCGGACTCCGCTACGTTCGGACCTGCTGGAAGTTTATCTTTACCGTATTCGGTGATTTCTTCAACTCTCACCGATTTTTTGACCTCGTCAGCAATCTCCTGGCTTTCAGGAACCGTTTGATTGAACATATCGGTCAAGATGTACTTTGCTCTGTCGATGATGTGTCTTCTCTTCGCAGCGCGCACATCAACCATCTTCTCGAGTTCGATCTGCGCGATACATGGACCTACCCGATCGATTGTCTCGAGCGACGCTGCCAGAATGGCAGTTTCAACTCGATCAAGGCTCGACGGGATTGTGATCGTTCCGGTCGCCTTGCCACCCTTGGAGCTAACCGAGACATCTATCCTGCCGATCCGTCCTGTCTTCTGAAGGTCGCGCAGGTCAAGATCGTTGCCCAGCAGACCCTCCGTCTGTCCGAATATCGCCCCAACCACATCGGGTCGTTCAATGATCCCGTCTGCATTGATTGTGGCTTGAATTACGTATTTCGTTGTATCAGAATCTTGCATATAACTCACCCCTGCAATAAACAATAGCCCCAAGATTATATTATCTGCACCGAGACGCTCGCGATGTCAAGACCAACCGTTTATTACGTTCCGCACTCTCTCCTCGCGTTGTGTGTGAATGTGATCGATGAATGGGCACTGAAACCACCCCTCTGAAGCTATCAATGAGATGTCTGGGATGTAGTAGAGCCACGCAGATAATACTCGTTGACTATTATTATTGTTTGTAAGCAGGTACTGTTTTGTTGATGACAATATAATAAGGTTGTGGTACACACTACTATTTAGCACGTCTTATAATATTCTCTTGCAGTCTCAAAATATGCCCATCCAGCCCCTCTACGTCTTTTATATCCTTCTGCACCAATTTTTTCAGCCGGGTGCGCAGTGTGGTATCGGTTGTAACGTCACACGACCGCAGGTATGTGACGATTCGTGATGACAATTCGTTGCCTTTGCGGTCCCAGTCGGTGAGCACGATCACAGAGTCATAACTGCATGCGAGGGTGTCTGTAAAATACATCAGCGGTTGTCCGTTTGGTGTTACGATCGTGCCACATACTCCAAGATTGCGCAGCGCCGAGACATCGCGCCGCCCTTCCACAACGATCGCCGCACCATTGTCGGACTGTTGCCTCATATCCGCAATTACGCGCTCAATCATCTCGTAGCGCTGAATATCAGCACTTAGTCTTGCTGTCATCGTTGAAAAAGGGAAGTAGTATCCGAATTGCGTCCTTTCTATCGATTCCTGCCAGTTCGATTGACTTTTTCGTGCTCGTTGCACCATTCAAATGGATGCTCGCAGAATTTATTCCGAATAACTGCGATAGTTCCTTTACCAGTTGTTTGTTTGCCTTACCATCCACGGCTTTTGCGGACAAGCGTGCACGAATCCTGTTTCGCGATTCATCGTATCCGTCCGGAATCTCTGTTCTTCTGGACCCTGGTGTTACCTTGAAATCGATTACCACGCCGTTTGACGTGGTTTTTATGGCATCTCTGTATGACATGTGACTGTGACGTATTTGACTTGATTTATGTGCGATTGCTGGTCTCTTGTGGTGGTTGTAGCCCGACGCACTAACTCCGCGAGGTCATCCACTGGATAATTCCGTTGTCGTCGCAGTTACCCTCGTGTCGGGCGCTTGTCACCTGTTCCACACCGGGGTTGGCTTGGCAGTCATCGCTTCAGGTTTACCAATAACTCCTGCAAGGACCTATACGGTGCGGTTATGTGCCCCTTCCTATGCACCGATGATCACCGGATTCACATCAGTCCTCGAAGAAGGGATACTGGTATAGAGGGCATCATGGTATATACCGGTTGCTGTAGAAGGAGGAGTTTATGCCAACGTACATCGCGGATTCATCGGTATTCATCCTCGGGATGCCGCTACCGAACCGGATCATAACGACACCCGATGTTCTTTTGGAACTGAAAGACATGCAATCGAGAATGGCATTTGAGGCGGCGGTTGATTCCAATGTAAACGTGGTGGTTGAAGCACCACTCCCACACCTCGTAGATGAGGTCTCTTCGCATGCGAGAGTCACTGGAGATTGCGAGAGGCTGTCTGACACTGACATCGGTCTTCTGGCAAAGACGCTCGAATACAACGGAATCCTCTACACCGATGATTACGCGATCCAGAACGTAGCCGGCAGTATCGGCATCAGAACAGAGCCGGTTGTGCAGAAACACATCAAAGAGCGATTCGAATGGGGCTGGCGATGTGTGGGGTGTGGAAGAAAGTTTGAGGGCGGCGACAGCGAACAGGAGTGTCCTGTCTGCGGAAGCCGCCTTGTGGGCTACAGAAAGAGCAGAAGGAAATTGAGATGACAACAATTGGTATCGATATCGGAGGCGCAAACACGAAGGTCGCATCAGCGGATGGCGGCGTTACTGAGATACACTATCTTCCACTGTGGAAGAACACCCCGCTCTCTGACCTGCTATCGGACATTTCAGGGCGCATGAACCCGGATAAGGTCGCTGTCGTGATGACGGGCGAACTCGCTGACTGTTTCGAGGACAAGATTAAGGGGATACGGTTCATCTGCGATGCGGTGAACCAGGCGTTTTCGGAGAGCGACATATATTATCTCAACAATGAATGCAAATTCGTGGATAGTTATGATGCAAGCCTTGCTGCGGCAAACTGGGCAGCATCGGCGGGATTTCTTGCAAGGGATTATGACTGCGTCTTTGTTGACACGGGCAGCACCACAACGGATATCATTCCGATCGTCGGAGGCGTTGCACGTGCTGGCAGAACGGACTTTGAGCGGTTGCAGCGTGACGAACTGATCTATTCGGGCGTGCTCCGGACGAATCTCGCATCGCTCGTCGATCGGGTCGCTTTGGGCGGTGTTGCGTGCCGCATATCATCAGAACTATTTGCAATAACTGCGGATGTGTATCGCGTGCTCGGGCAGATCGAGGGGGCGGATTACACCTGCGAAACCCCGGATCACGCCGGAACAGCGGTCGATGAATCGATTCGCAGGCTTGCGCGGGTCGTCTGTGCGGATACTGGCGAGATTACGGAGTCCGCCGTCCGTGAGATTGCAGAGCAGGTGCGAGAGGCACAGGTTCGGGAGATCGGGAGCGCGATTGCTGCCGTTCTGAAGCGAAACGGACTGAATCGGGTCATCGGAACCGGCATCGGCGAGTTTCTGATCCGGGATGCGGTGGACGGGATTCGTGGTGATGATGGCATCCAATGCTCCTTCATCTCCGGGATGTACGGAGAGGCAATATCGAAGGTTTTTCCCGCGTACGCTGCCGCGAAACTGGTTGAATCTGACGTTCTGTGACCGATGCCAATATCTATGATCCACGCAATAATTTGAGCATGCAGCGGGAATCGCATATCGCAGAAAGACTCGCAGAAGAGCAGAAGTCGATTAGCATAGCAGAATTCTTCGAAAAAAACAGGCAGATGCTCGGATTCGATTCGCTGCAGCGCTGTCTGATCACAACAGTCAAGGAGGCTGTGGATAATGCTCTTGATGCGTGCGAGGAGGCGGAGATTCTTCCTAATCTCGCAATAGAGATCAAACAATCCCGGTCGGGCTCAAATCTCATCGTGACAATCGAGGATAATGGTCCCGGAATCATCAGAGACCAGATTCCGATGGTCTTTGCGAAACTGTTGTATGGCTCACGTTTTCACGTCCTGAAGCAATCGAGGGGGCAGCAGGGCATCGGGATCAGCGCATCGGTTCTGTATGCGCAACTCAGCACCGGAAAGCCGGCAAGAATCATCTCGAAGATCGGTCACAACGAGCCTGCGCACTACTGCGAACTGGTGATTGACACGAGCACGAACGAGCCAGAGATTCTCGAGGCGCGAAAAATTGACTGGGATCCTCCGCACGGCACCAGAGTCGAGCTTGAGATCAAGGCGTCGTACGTTAAGGGGCGGCGGCAGTCTGTGCTCGAGTACCTGCGAAACACAGCAATTGTGAACCCGCATGCGAGACTCACGCTGACCGACCCGGACTGCGAGCGCACGGTCTTTGAACGGGCGAGCGATCTGCCGCCTGAGCGCCCAAAGGAGATCAAACCGCATCCGGCGGGAATCGAACTCGGGACATTGATCAAGATGCTCAGGTACACGGACCGGAAGCGGTTGTCCACATTCCTCAAGGACTCCTTCGTGAGAATCGGGGCTGTGACATCCGCGGAGATCTGCTCCCGCGCACAACTGAAACCGGAGTCTGACCCGGGGAAGCTCACGCACGAGGAGATGGAACGGCTACTCCACGCGTTCAGGAGTGTGAAGATCGGTGCGCCGCCAACCGATTGTCTCTCGCCGATCTCAGAGGATCTGATCTACAAGGGCGTTGAGAAGGAGTACACGGTTGACTTCATAGCGACAGTGAAGCGCCCGCCCGCAGTCTACTCCGGAAACCCGTTCCTTGTCGAGGTGGCGATCGCTTATGGTGGCGATCTGCCCGCTGACGGCAAAGCCGAGATCCTGCGATTCGCAAACAGGGTGCCGCTACTGTACCAGCAGGGCGCATGCGCGGTGACGCACGCAATCGAGCGCATAAACTGGAAGTACTACGGAATTGCACAGCCAGGCGGGTTCCCATCGGGACCATGCGCGATCCTGGTTCATGTCGCATCCACGAATGTGCCGTTCACGTCCGAATCAAAGAATGCGATCGCTGATGTTCCCGAGATTCTGGACGAGATCGAGAATGCAGTGCGTTCTGCCGCAAGCAGGATGCGGAAGTACCTCGGGCGGCAGGATGTCCTTTCAAGACGTAAAGAAAAGGAGAATCTCATCAAGAGAGTGCTTCCGAGACTCGCAACCAAGGTTTCGGAGATCCTTGACCGGGATGTTCCGAATATCGATCCGGTAGTTGCGAGGATCATGGGTAATCTCCTTGTGAAGCGTTCGGTTCAGCGAAACGAGAGCAACGGCGGGTTCGATGTCGAGATACGAATCGAAAATCATACCGCTGCTGCGCACTCCCTGAAGGTGCACGACTTCATCCCCTACGAGATTGCGAGTGCGGAGCCAGAGCCACGCAGGGCAGAGGTCGGGGACAAGTTCGATTATCTCTGGGAGGTCTCGCTTCGTTCAGGGGGGTGCGCACGTCTCGTGTATCGCATCGAAGATTCTGCTGATGCGCTCTCGCTTCCGGAGCCGCTGGTTGAGGGCGTGCCTGGTGAACTGGTAACAGGTGCAAAGGTGCTTGGATACTGAGATCTATGTGGTATTGGGGACTTGGGGATCACGAATAAACGGATTTCACGAATGTTGAACCAGAATAAATTCGTGACATTCGTATATTCGTGTAATTCGTGATTGCGGTAGCATCGCCGAAGGCATAAAAACTGACAGAACCATATAAAATTCCCGATAAACACCTGGAACTAAGTCGTCACCGAAAAATAACATATTGAAATTTCATAGTTCTGATGCTTTCTGTGGTCGATAGCAGTAGCTCCCTCGCGTATGCAAAAAAAAACGCGGGCGTATCTCTCCCATCTTTGCGTCTCTGCGCCTTTGCGACTTTGCATTAAATCAGAGGAATGCGAGGGTGCAGAGACGCAACGAATGAAAAATCTCTTCTTCTGGCATCTTTTGAAAACCACAGAATCCATCAGAATCAGAAATACACGTGCTTTCCACTGCAAAAAAACGA
>DAOVGE010000045.1 GCA_030672605.1 Methanosarcinales archaeon | reverse complement strand
TATACTCGGGGTGAACAGCGAGTACGCTGTCTTAATAGAGGCAAAGAGCACGCTCGGTGTCGACGATATCCGGGAACACATCGAACGAATGGATGCGTTCAAGCGTTTCTTCCCCGAATACAGCGATCGAAAGATAGTGGGAGCGGTGGCAGGAATTGTGATCAATGAGAATGTCGATAAATTTGCAGACCGCCAGGGGTTCTTCGTGATCGGGCAGAGCGGGGATACTGTTGCAATACTGAACGACGAGAGCTTCAAGCCAAAGGCGTGGTAATTGACCCTCCGAAACCGCTCAGCCCCAGTTCCTGAACCACTCAATCGTCTCCGTCAACCCCTCTTTCATGCCGTATTCCGGCGCAAACCCTTTTCCCGCGGCAAGCGAGATATCCCCGAATGAATCCCGCACATCCCCTGCTCTTGAGTCTGTATGCACACAATCCACCCGGTTCCCGATGACCGCAATAATCGTCTCTGCGAGATCGTTGACACTGATCTGCGTCCCGGTTCCTACATTGAAGACGCCTGACGCATCAGTCTCCATCGCAATCACGTTTGCACGCACCACATCACGCACAAAGACGAAGTCCCGGGTCTGCTCACCGTCGCCGTGTATGATCGGTGGCTCGCCAGCCAGAACCCGGTTCACGAAGTTCGGTATTACAGCCGCGTAATCGGATGACGGGTCCTGTCTGGGGCCATAAACATTGAAATACCTGAGAGAGACGGTCCCCAGACCATAGACATCTCTAAAGACCTTGCAGTAATACTCGCCAGCAAGTTTCGCAACAGCGTAAGGCGACTTCGGATCCGGTTTCATGTCCTCTCTCTTCGGAAGTCTGGGCGAATCGCCGTAAACAGCGCACGAAGAGGAACAGATCACTTTTGTTGCGCCCATGTCCCTCGCAGCAACGAGCACATTCAATGTTCCGCCTGTATTCACCCCATCCGACCTTATAGGATCCTCCACGCTCTGCTGAACGCTCGGAAGCGCTGCCAGATGAAAGACGTACTTGGCATCCCTGAAATGCTTCTTCAGAAGATTCAGGTCAGTGATACTTCCTCGCACAAGTTCCACATCCATGTCTACGATGTTACTCTCCCGCCCTGTGGAGAGATCATCAATTATGACCACCTCGTACTCTTTTGACAGCTCTTCAGAAAGATTTGAGCCTATAAACCCTGCACCACCTGTAACAACGATCTTTGTCAATCGGTTCACCAGTGGATCTTTTGCGCATGCATGCTCAATTAAGTTGCGGTTGATTGCATACATTTATGCCATACCAACGCAAACAGGGACTAACAGAGTAGTTGCCAGCCGGGGATAACGCAAAGGAATCCGTGTTGACATGGATAAAATAACAACCTGTATAGTTACGCAGACACCTCTGATCAGATTCAAACTCGATTACAGCGAGTTACTTGACAAATACGGTACACTCCCAGACCCTGTGCCATTCAAATACCTTGAAGTCGGGGAGGATTACGATTTTGCTCCGGGAGGCGTCCCGAAGATGGTTTACCCGTTGCAGAGGATGTTAATCGAGGGG
The DNA here is from genome assembly GCA_030672605.1 of Methanosarcinales archaeon. Lineage (GTDB taxonomy): Archaea > Halobacteriota > Methanosarcinia > Methanosarcinales > Methanogasteraceae > Methanogaster_C. The sequence continues at coordinate 1,468 of DAOVGE010000045.1, read as the reverse complement.
GGTCATGTGGATACTGCTCACTGGGTGTCACTGAACATGATGGGACCCGAGCGCGTGCTCGTCGACGACATCCTTGTTCACAACATCATGCTCGAGCACAAGTATATCGCGCCGTATGCCCGACTCAAGGAGCGGATATGGGCGGAGATTCACAACATCGACCGTAAACCGATCGGCGCAGACGAATTCTCGGCTTATGCACGATACAACTGGCTCTGTGCTGACAAGATGTTTGAACTGCTCCCGGTCGATATATTCTACATCCACGACTTCCAGCAGCTTCTCGTCGGAAACATGATCGGTCTCGCAGCGCCAACGGTCTTCAGATGGCATATCCCGTTCGATCTGGAGAAGACATCAAGTCATATCAGGCGGTTCATTGTGAGGTGCATCGAGTCCTTTGACGGGGTCGTTGTCAGTTGCAAGCGTGACCTTGAGGGGCTGATACGTGCGGGCTATCAGGGGAGGGCATACCAGACATACCCCTACATCAATCAGCACAGATGGACCGAGCCGACCGAGTCGGAGTCACGTGAGTTCTGCAGCCGGTCCGGCGTAACCGACGATGACATCGTGCTCCTGATGGTGGCACGGATGGATGAGATCAAGGGACAGGACATCGCAATCAGGGCGCTTGCGAAGGTGCCTCACGCAAAACTGGTACTCATAGGAAACGGCAGTTTCACGAGCAGCGAGAGAGGCGGTCTGGCTCATCCGAAGGGGAGCGCGTGGAACATGTACTTGAAGAAACTTGCAAGGGATATGGGTGTTTCCGATAGAGTCGTGTTCACAGGATATATGGCAGATAATCTGCTGAAAGCAGCGTACCGTCGATGTGATGCGATGCTCTTCCCGTCCCGCACAGAGGGCTTCGGTCTCGTCGTTGTGGAGGCGTGGATGTACGAGAAACCAGTGATCGTGAGCGATGGTGCCGGCGTCTCGGAACTGACTGTAGATGGACTCAACGGGTACACATTTGAGTCAGGAAACGCCGATGAACTGGCAGAGAAGATCAACACTCTGTTAGCCAGTCCGGACGATGCCGGAGAGATGGGCAAAAGAGGTTATGAGACTGCAAGACAATGTTATATAGAAGAAGGTGTAAGATTAATATGTGATATTTTCAGTGATGTCATAACCGGATTCAAACATTAATGGAGGGGCATATATGGCGGACTTCACATTCTACAAGGCGCGATATCATTTCGAGCTTACAGGACTGAAGGCGAGAGACCTTCCGGAGCTTATTGAGGTCATAAAGGATGTCGATGAGAGTGTAATCTTCAACCACATCTACCATGCACTCCTGGATTACCATTTTCTCCCGCCGGAGTACCCGAACGACTTTGCATATTGGATCGCTGATGTGCTGCACGAACCTGCGCTTGCCGAACGGCTTGCCGACCTTGACCTGCGTGAACTCAACGATCCGGAATCGCTCCGAAGGAGAATCATCAAGACAATTGAG
>DAOVGE010000123.1 GCA_030672605.1 Methanosarcinales archaeon | reverse complement strand
GCAAGATCCGCACCCTCCTCGCTGATATCGATCACAAGCACATTGACATTCTGTTTCAGCAGACGACAGACTCCGGAGATCTCTCGTCTGATGTTTCCCCCGACTGCAAGCGGCATATTGGCGGTGCCGTCGGTTATTAGCACGAGTATCGGTATTGCGGATGGCTCCTTCTTGTTCTCGGTTCGCAGCACGTCCATCCCAAGTTTGAGCCCGGCAGCGAGCGGCGTCGTGCTCCCGAACGGGATATGCTCGATGTAGCGTCTCGCAAGTTCCACTGATGATGTGAATGGCAGAATAGTCTCCGCGCTCCTGCCCGCGTATGTGATGAGTGCGACACGGTCCCTGCGCTGGTAGGCATCACGCAGCAGCGCAAGTACCACGTTCTTTGTGATGCTCGTCTTCCTGAGATCATCCATCGAGCCGCTCGCATCGAATACGATGCATATCTGAGTTGCGACACGCCTGCGCCGCACCTTCTCCCGCACATCCGATTCCCGGATCGCAAACTCCCCGCCATCAGCATGCATCGCAGCCGCACGGATCGTCGGTGCGATTGCGACATCATTGGGTTTGCCAACCGGCATGCGATACCGCACATACCTGCCTCGTTTGCCCTGTGTAAGCACCTCTGAACGTCTGCCCGAGGACAGTTTTCCAATCGCCATCTTTTTGTGCTTTTTACGTGCGAAATTGTCGAGAATCTGGTGGATCGCCCCCTCTGCAGCCTCTATCGGAATTTCCCGATGCAAAATTTCCTCGTCACAATCTTCTGCTTCCTCTGTTTCTTCTGCATCATCTTCTGCGGATTTCTTTCTCTGCTTCTCTGCTTCTCTCTGCTCTTCAAGCTCGATCACTGACTCAATGTCCTTGAAAACAGATTCCACGTCGGCGATCTCGATTGTCCCAACCACTTCAACTTCTATTTCAGCCGTTTCGACCTTTTCATCTACTTCGTCTGCTTCAGCAGCTTTGTCTGCTCCGGTCGCTTCGGCATCCCCGGTCTCTTTGATCTCTTCGACTTCTTCGGTATCTCTGTCTGCTCCGACCGTTTCAGCCGTTCCAACCTCTTCAGCCTCTTTGGACTCTTCAACCTCTTTACCCATTTCTGCGGAATCAGACTCTCTGGCTGGCTCTGTTACGCCATATATGTCCCCAAAAAGCTTTTCCGGATCGACTTCCACGTAATCGGCGTCCGCAATCACATAAGCATGCGCAACATCATCCAGTTCCGACCTGGGTAGATGTGCACGCATATATCCGATGATCTGTTCGGAATCGGTGCTGCCGAACTCTTTTATGTGCAGCAGCGGGACGCGTACTGCATAGATCAGACTGCTCAGCTCAAATAGCCTGATACCGTACTCCCGATTGAGATTTCTGCGGAGATAATCCACGAGTTCAGATGCCAGGTCAGAAGATGTCATTGAATCCCCCCCAATTTCCTATTATTTACTCTTGCGCCTGTCGATAATATATACTTCGCACCGCCACAAACTGAGCTTTTTTGCAATGTGTCAGTCGGATGTACAACAACACGAAAGACGTGACGACAGATATCACCCTTCGCGTCTCTGCGTCTCTGCGCCTTCGCGTTAAATTGAGAACGCAAAGACGCGAGGACGCAAAGACGCAAAGAACGAAAATCGCGGTTTATACCGGTGTCGAGTATAGTTATTGACATTGCAACCCATCCACTGTCCACTCACCGCATACCCGCTATTCGCTGCCAGCCTCTTTCAGCCGGTTCAGCAGAAAATCCCTATCGAGCGACGCCATAAAATACCCTGCCCTCGGACCGGAATCCTTTCCGAGAATTGTTGTGTAGACTGCCTGAAACATCTCGCTTGCGGAGACGCCGACCTCTTCTGCGACCGCATACACGAGGTCGTGCATATCCTTGGCAGCAAGATCGCCACCGATTCCGGATGCAATTCGCAGAAGACCTAACCTCTGCTCTTCGGAGAGACTCTTTGCGGCGGCGGGCAGTTTCCCCTGTATCTCAAATATGGCAGAGTCCGGCGCGTACGATGAAAGCCAGTTCCTGGCATTCTCAACACGTCTCTTCACGGATTCCTCGTCATATCCCTCATAACCGCTGCGCCTCAAGACCTCATGCAGCGTCTCTATGTCTGCAGGATCGGATGCAATCTGCATGGCGGTAACGAGGTGCGTGAACGGGATGTCTGATGGCAGAAACGTCTTTGTCCTGGATAATTCGAATGCGCGGTTGTTTGCACGGTCAAAATCGTCGATCAGATCGATGATGCGTGATGGATCAAAGTCTATGTGCTTCTCGGGCTTTGTTCGGATGATCAGATACCTGAGAACGTCAGGCGGCATGACCTGCAGCATATCCGCAATCGTGACCGTAACACCGGTCGATGACGACATTGCGCCCTTCCCCTTGAGATGAATCCACTCATAGATGACCGGATAGGGCGGCGCATAGCCGTAGATTTCTCCTGAGATCTTCGTTCCGGTGTCGTAAGATCCCCCTTTCGTTGCATGGTCTTTTCCGAACGGCTCGATCGTGACACCGAGAACGCCCCACCGTGCAGCCCAATCGACTCGCCATGTCAGCTTTCCATTCCCTTCGAGAGGCGTTGTGCCAGAATACCCGCATTCGCAGGAGTAATCAACCGTTTTCTTCGCCTCATCGAATCTCGAAACTACTGTAGTCGTAATCCTCCCGCATGATTTGCATATCACATTGAAAGGGCTCCAATCAGCAGGAATCTCCCGATGCGACACGTTCGTAATTATCGATGCGATTTTATCCTTATTCAAGAGTGCGGCAATCGTTGCGGGCACAAAGTCCCCGCTCGCGTAGAGTTCGTGCGCGCGGTAGACCACCGGATCAATGTCCAGCATCTCCAGTGACTCGAGAAACGGCACCAGAAAATGCTCGGCATAGTTTGCGCAGTCACCGCACGGGCAGGGTATGGCAGAAAGCGGCTTCCCGACGTGCTCCGAATAATCCTCTGATAAAAACGGATACACCCTGCGGAGCGGGTCAAGGGTGTCGGCGATGTAGATCAGTTCCGCATCAGCCCCCGAATCCGAGAGAGCGCGGTAGACTGCGTCGCCGGTCAAAACCTCGCGCAGGTTCCCGATATGTATCTCCCCTGAAGGAGTGATCCCTGTTGCAATCGTGTGCTTCTTTTTGACTGCGGTTACTCGGTCAGAAACAACGTCTGCCCAGTGTCTCGACTCGCCCATCTCACTTTATGGTCGAAATGGTGGTCAGTTTCAGGTGTTCCACGCCCTTGAGCGCCATAAGCCCCTCCGCCACCCTCTTGATCTCTTCCGCATCGCCATGCAGCGTGATTACCTCGAGACACGTCTTCTTGTCCGCATGGAAATGCATCGAGGATCGAATCACATCCAGATGTTCGTGCTGGATGTCCGCGAGCGCATCGATAAGCCCGCGCTGGTCATGGTCGTAGGTCATCGATATGACGCCGATCCGATCGCCTTCGACCTCGCTTGACCATTCATAGTACCTGATGTAGCTCCGGATTGCATCCCGAATGCCCTCGGATCTTGACGAGTATCCCCGTTTTGAAAGGATCTCATCGAATCTGGTGAGCAGGTTATCCGGAAGCGAGACGCCAATTCTCATCAATTCCTGTTCTGGTTCCATTAGACTCATCCCGTGTGTATATACACTGTGTTACGCACTATATGGCTCATATCCATTAATAACACTCCGCTCCCCCACCCCCATGTGCCCCGGTAACCGAGGTTATCTCATTATCATGATGATAATCTTTTTAAAGGATGAGGTACTACATACTATTGGAGGGACAAGGAAATATGCCGGGATTGCGAGACGCGGTTGCAAAAGCCGCACCCACCAGGATGGTACACGCGCCCACCATAGCCACAATTGGCACACCCATTGAGTCCATAGAGGCGACCCCTGCCTCAGTTGTCAAACCCACCGGAATTACCATCCTGGATCGCAATCTTGGTGGAGGGATTCCATCAGGGTCCGCGGTATATCTCTCCACAGACCCGAAATCGATGTCAGAGGTCTTCCTATATCAGTTCACACAGGCGCGCCCGACCTATTATTTCGCAACCGGCAGGAGACCAAAGTATATTGCGCGGGATATACAGAACATGGGCTATGAGACCGCGGAAACAACATTCATTGACATATATAGTGAATATTATATCACCGAACACGGCGAGCTGGTGGATAACGTGGGCAACGAATACGTGGATACTCAGATCATAGAATTTATGATATACAATCTGCAAAACATTCAGACAGAAGAGGAATCCGAGGATATAAACATCATAATCGATACGCTTTCATTCTTTCTTGGTCTCAACGTAAATATCGGGCAGATCAAAAAGCTCATGAACGTCATCTACGAAACAACCAAGGAAACCAATGGACTGACATACATGTACGGGTTGAAGGATACACATGATAAGGCGCTTGAGAACGAGGTCATCAATGCGTGCGATGCGGTCTTTGATGTCGAACTGCACCGTGGAACCGACGAACTCGTGAGCAAACTTGCAATCCCCAAGATTCGTGGAATGTCACCTGTAACCGAGATGCTCAAGTTCCGGGTCAGCGGCGGTATCCAGATCGATACATCGACCGATATTGCATGAGACGTGTGATATGGTGGAACGCTGCGTAGAAGCAAGCTGCGATCAGCAGGTAAATTCCGGTGCAGAGCACGTTGTCAATACTATTCATACTATCGATCGAAAGTCTCGTAACGATGTTCATAGGCGAGTTTGGGAATGTGTAGCAGAGTAAAAAGAGCGTGATCAGAACCAGCGAGTAGAACAACTGAGCAAGTCCACGGTTCTTCAGTATGATCGAGATTAAAGCGCCTGTGAGGACCAGAATGAGCGTTATCGCAGTCACAAACAAGACGATCGCAAGTATATTGTGTATATAAATTCCGTTGATCGACAACAACAGAAGCCAGGCTAAGACCTGTACCGGAACGATCATCGTTGCCACGAGTATTTTCCCATTGAGAATGTCAGAGAATGTCAGCGGGGACACAAGAAGCAGATCTATTGTCTTTTGCTCGAATTCCTCGGTTATGAAGTCTACTATCAGACCGCCTGAGATGAACGCTGGAGTGAATACAAGCAGCGGAATTAAAGCTACGTATATGAATTCAAAGTAGTGGTTTGATGATTTTTTCGGGATGTTCAGCTTGATTGGCACGTAATCCAAAAGTCGCTTCGTTCTGATATCCCGTACGTATTGTTCGAATCGTTCAAGCGGTTCTTTCAGTTGTAACATCAGTATGGTTGCTTTGAGATCGGTTTCGGGAAGGTAGATGTGGATTTCGATGAGATCGCTCCCGTTGACTGCAGTGTTCGGTACGAGCAGGATTCCGTCGATTTTGCCTTCGTGAAAACTGCTGCCAGCAGAGGAATAATCCGGGTAACATATTGGAGATAGCTTGCTTTTGTCGATAAGATGATACAACAGCGTTTCGTTCACAGACCGATCCTCGCGCAGGATTCTTGTTCGCGTGCCTAAACTCGCGTTGATGCTTGTAGTCGTGTTGATGTCGGCGCTGGTGTTGATATTAGTGTCGGCGCGGATGTTGGTGTCAGTGTCGATGCCGGTGCTGTTGTTCAGCAGGATCTCTGACCGGTATGCGAGCCCGAGATTGACGCTCTTCATCTCATCCTCCTGGAGAGCGCCCGGATCATAGAAGGATGTCAGCCCGACAACAAGGAAGGATGAGAATGAGGCGATGAATAGCTGGATCAGTATGGTTAAAACCAGTGTTCGTTCGTTAAAGAGACCGTTCAGGTCTTTTCTTGCGATCGAAAGGATGTTATGCAGATAAAAACCCCCGCAGCAGGTATAGATTGTACGCACTGTGCACGGCGGTTGCTGTCAGCAGACACGCCGCATATCCGCGGTATCTGAGCCCGAACGAGACGATCGCAACGCAGCCGATATGAAGCAGCAGCGGGTAGATGAGGAGCGAGCCCATGCTGATCACCGAACCAAAGACCGACTCCGCGATCGTGGATACGGTTACAAGCATCATCAGCTTCTCTCCGAGGAAGAATCCGGAACCCGCGAGAACAGCCGTTGTGATCGGGCTCGCATCCCCTTTCAGAGAGAGTGCGTAGACGCCGATTGACTTGAATGTCTCTTCAACGAGCGCAGCCATCCCGATCATCACAACGATCGAATACGGGAGCGGAATATTGAACAATAGCACGATCAGCATCAGTTCCAGCATATACGCAAACGGGATTGCGACGAGAGTCAAGAGGAAGATGTACGACTTTCCACGCAAAAAGATATCCATGCAGTCCATAATCTTACTTTTCACAGATTTCTGGGTGAATAAGTCCTCTTCTCTGAATATCATCGTGCCGAATCCGAATGTGGCGATTGAAACGCAGTATAATGGCAGTGTCGAGAAGAGATACTCGCCGGACTGTATTCCGTCATCGCTCAGGACTTTAACGACCAGTGTCATCGGAGAGATGAGCGCGATTGCGTGGATATGTGCAAACATCGCAGGAAAGAACAGATACCCGGATACAATCGTGGAAAAGAATACGGTGACAAACGTAAGCTCCTTGAAACTTCTTGCAAGTATCGATTAGATGAAATAAAACGACAGGAAGAGTAAAACGACCGGAAGCATGATTGCAAGGATTGTGAGACTATCACTCATGATCGCATAAGGCGAAACCTCGCCTAACGTGAACTTCAGATATGCTGCCAGCCCGAGCATGAGCGCAATTGTGATCGTCAGATATGGGAGTGTCTTCCCGATTACGATCTCGTGCTTCTTCAGCGGCGAAACAAGCAGAAACTCGCCGTTTCGGTTGGTGCGCTCGCTCATGATGCTTGCGGAATAGAACTGGGCAACAAAGTACATCGGAAACATGAATATGAACGCAAAAATGACCGAGGTGAACGGGATCGGGGGCTCGATGTTTGACGGCGTTGCGATGGTCTGCTTCTCAAAGAAGTTGCGCCTGGTGAGTTGTTGATACCCATCCATGTCATCGGGAACGGTCTGGGAATTTTCGTCCGATTCCGCGGAATTGCCAGCATCGGATCGCTCCAGTTCTCTTATGATCGCTTCTATCTCTGACTCGTATGTTTCCTGGGACAACTGACCGTTTTCAGCAGAATCTCCGGAATCGTCGCCCCATGCCCCGGTCCCTGCCCCCGACGCATGATCGTCCCCCTGCTCTCGCTGAGCCATGGTCGGCATCCGGAAGCTCTCGGCACGCTGCATGTAATGGATCGTGACCCAGACCGGAAACGAGTTGTTCAGATCAGAGTACGACGAGAGCGTAATCTCCCGGTTTCGCTTCAGGACATTGGTCAATGCGTCCAGTGCAGCAGTCGATTTCTCACTATCATGGACGTAGACGTCGCCGTGTATAATCAGAAGATCGAAATCAGGATATTCGGACGCAACCGCACCGGAATTCAGCAGAAGCGTATCGAACCGGGCATCACAATCGAGAATTTGCATCAGACCTGTGTCATCGAGTGCAACCGTGTAGATATTGCTGCTCATGAAGCTATGTGATGTCTGCGATGCGATTACAGCGATCAGAACGACGAAGCCGCATATCGCAAGGAGCGATCTCGCGTTCAGATCGAGCCTCGACCGTAGCAACTCCCACTTCGCGATCGTAAGTGCCCCCACCATCATCTTTATGTCTGCGCCCATCGTATTAATATCGATGGGTGATGTGGTTATCAGCGCAAGGGATCTGCACAGGCACTACGACGGATTTTTAGCGGTTGCCGGAATCGATCTCGCAGTATACGAGGGCGAGATATTCGGAATCGTCGGACCGAACGGAGCCGGAAAGACCACGCTTCTGAAGATGCTCTCCGGACTCATATCAGAGAGCAGCGGCGAGATAAAGATTCTCGGATACGATTTTGCAACAAATGCAATTGCGATCAAGAGAAATATCGGATTTCTTCCTGAGGAGTCTCCGTTATACGAGAACATGCGTGTCATGGATTATCTGATCTTCTTTTCAGAAATTTTCGGGGTCACAAAAGATGTTGCGATGAACCGGATCAACGAGATACTGTCCGCACTTGATCTCCCGTTGAACAAGAAGAAGATCGGAGACCTCTCGAAGGGGATGAAACGAAAGGTTGCAATCGCAAGATCGCTCATCAATGATCCTCAAATCCTGATTTATGATGAGCCGACCTCCGGGCTTGACCCGATGACCTCGAAATACATAACAGATTTTCTCAAGGAACTGAAAACCGAGGGAAAGACCGTGATATTCAGTGCACACAATTTGTACCAGGTTGAATCGATCTGCGATCGGGTATTGATCATGAACAACGGAAAAAAGATTGTCAACGGACCCATCGATGAGATAATCCGTGAATACGGCAGCATCGAGTATCAGATCGAATTCAGAATCGATGATTTTGACGATCTCCGTCTTGGTGGGGCAGAGCCGTGCAATGATCATTACCTGATCAGAACATCCGATATCAACGACATAAATCACATCACAAAACAGATCATCGAGTACGCGGGGGATATCGTCGAAATAAGGACGCGGGAGACTCCGCTCGAGGAAATCTTCCTCAAACTGGTTGGCGAACCAATATCCGGGCATTCTGTTCTTTGAGTGGGATATGGGGTTATCAGCCGCGACAGCCACGTCAATTCAGTATGCGGTCGGTTCTGAGTCGTCACCGAAAAATAACATATTGAAATTTCCTATTTCTGATGCTTTCGGTGGTCGCTAACGGTAGCTCCCTCGCGTATGTGAAAAACGCGGGCGTATCTCTCTCAACTTTGCGTCTCTCTCACCTTTGCGACCTTGCGTTAGATCAGTGGAACGAGAAAGACGCGATGACGCAAGGGCGCAAAGATTGGAAACCACAGAATCCATCAGAATCAGGAAATTTCAACTTTCTTCATGTGCATAACTGTCCGCTATCAAGCTTTTTATAGGCTCTCTGGTAATTCGCGTTACACACACTTTGTCACCCTTCTGGAGGATCTGGTCATGGTAAGGGCGATTAAACCACGGAGGACACAGAGGATCACAGAGAATTGTTATTTTTCTCTTTTACCGCCTCTGTGTC
>DAOVGE010000090.1 GCA_030672605.1 Methanosarcinales archaeon | reverse complement strand
ATGTTATGGTCATATAAGATGAATCACACGAACATCTGTACCATTTACGCAGATGTTGCCTTAAATCAGTGTAATCAGCGTTAATCTGTGGCTGATATGACTTTTAGCCACAGATTCATACAGATGAACACAGATTGAGGTTTTTCTGTATATCTTTCAGAAAGTGTAATGGTCAATCCGACTATGAACACAAGAGCGACGATGCTCACACAACATGATCGCTAACAGAATGGTTTTCTTTCTTTGCGTCTTTGCACCCTCGCGTCTTTCTCGTTTTTGTTTCCCAATTCACCGCAAAGGCGCAAAGGCGCAAAGACACAAGGGGCGTTATTAATCTCCGCCTTCACGTCTTGCATGCTGTTGCGCATCAGACTGACCATTACAATATCTTTCAGAAAGACCGAAGATCAAGTTTTACCATCTTTTTGAAGAGGATACCAAGTTTTGTCGTCTCTGTCTTAAAGAACCGGTTTCTGGTAGTGATCTACTTAACAATAGATACTAAATAGTTGAACTATGTACATGGGCGTGATGAACGTCATATCCCACCCAAGAACCCCAAATAATGTCGTATGCCCAAATCCGAACTGCGAGTATCACCTGTTAATAGATGGTAAGCGGCACCCACTAAAACAAGGATATGCCCCCGGAAAACCTCACACCAGCCCATAAAACCTCTTATAATCCGCTATCGCAACTCCCCCCTGTTCAGGATACTGCTCCAGCAGAAAGTCCACAAATTCACCAACAGACACACACTCCTTCACGAAATCGAGAAGTCTCGTAATCGTCTTCTGCGATCTGCCATTCTCAGCCGGAATCTCAAACGATACACAGAAATCGCGCACTGAGAAACACATTCTCCGCAAAATCGGCGAGATCGATCCGATCAGAACTCCGTCTTCGAGTTCAACGTATGCAGGAACGCCTTTCTTGTCTATCCGCCGGGAATCGGTCAATCCATCAAAATCGCTGTACGAATGAAGCTCTAGATAGATCGCGGGTCTTATCTCCTCGATTGCCGCGATCAGATCCCTGCCATAGCCCGTGTAATACTGTTCATCGAGCGTGCTGACATAAGCCAGATCAGTCAGTTTCGGTATGATTGCAAGCGTCCCTGTGCCGGGCGCGTCTAGTGATTCGAGCACTCCTGACGTGTGCCTCCATTCGTCGCCGTGCAACCCTCCCACAAACAACCGCTTCGGGTCACCGCTGCCAAGTGTGATTCTCCGCACCATACATCCTCTTTACAGCGCTCGCATAGATATGTGCCTGCCTCGTCGGCTCAGGGAGTTTGTAGCCGCGCAGGCAGTGCCGCACGATCTCAATTGCGGTGTTAACCGAGACCCGGTGTCCCGGTGCCACGATTATCGGGTTGCAGCCCTCTCTTGATTTGAGCACCCCTCCGACCACCCTATTTGCGTATACGAGCGGACGAGAGTCCCCAACATTTGCTGGCGCCGGATGCCGGGATGTGCCGCAGAGGATGCTCTTTGTAACACCGATTGTGGGAATATCGAGTAGAACGCCGATATGGGTCGCAAGTCCCGCGAATCGTGGATGATTGATCCCGCACCGATCAAACATCAGGAGATCGGGTCTTTCATCCAGGGGCAGCCTTCTGTATGCTGAGATGATCGATTTTCCTTCCCTAAATGCAAGAAACGTCGGAATGTATGGGAAATCTTCGGTTTCAATGGCATGAGTACGTTTTTTCTCATCCAGTGTCCTGTAATCAAGTGTTATGATGCCAGATATGATCTTGTCGCAAACGAACGCCTGACTGACGCCCGCTATCGTTTTTATCCCATTTATCTCATTGAACCGATCCTCCACGCACGCGTGCGCTGCAACGATCCGCTGCACATCGAGCAGTGCTGCGCGGTCTTGAGTGATCGGGAAGAGATCAGGCATCGCAGGAATATCAGAGCGGTTCGGAACTGTCTTTGCTACCATACTCCCCAACTCCAGTCAGCCACCGTTCCCTGCACGGCTGCATCCGTCTGCCACAGAATCGATCTCAGCAGATCGCATCACCGGTTTGGCAATGGGAATCATGGTTGCACATATCACACCGATCGCATCCATCGCATCCATCGCATCTGTCACATAATCACATCGCGTCGCATCATCGTATTTCTTGCTCATTTGTATTTGTTTCGGAGGTGGCGTCCCGATATCGTGCAGATGTGTTGCTGGTATTGCACCGACAATATGATAAGAGATGTTGATCAATTATAAGTGGCATAGCTGCCACTGGCAACACCGTGCGCGGCGTATCGCCGTTGACCCGGTCCGGGCAGTTATGGTGTGGCGTACGCGTAATACAGTGTGCCACTGGCTTTTGAGAGTACGGAGGAAAAAGATATGAACATAAGGATAAGGATCCTGACAGGCTTGACAATCATCTTTGTGATCGCATTGGCTGTGTTTTTTGCCGGCTGTGTAGAGGAGGAGGAGGTGCCTGCGAATGTTGAAGCGACTACCCCGACACCAGGGGTCACACCAGAAGAAGAATCCGCAACCGTGCAGGTACCCGAACCGACGGAGGAAGATAAACCCGTAGCTGATTTGAATCTAGAATTGGGGCGGGCAGCAAAGACATCAAAGATATCAGTAAAGGTAACATCAGTCACGAAAACAGACCATTACGACTATTATTCGGATACTCTGGAACAGACAACGACAGAAGAGGCGAGCCCGGGAAAAGTCTTTGTTATTGCAGATGTGCTGATAAAGAAAGTCGGGGGAGATGAGGTATATGCGGGATCGAGCAAGTTCAGCATGATTGATTCCGAAGGTGTCAGATATGATCCCGAACCATCCGATCAGGGTGATGATAAGCTCATAGAGTTCGAAGAGACGCACCTGAACCAGAAGATGAGGGGTAGTGTGCTCTTCATGGTTCCGGAAGATGCGAAGGGATTGAAGATCTGGTACGACTTCGGAGACCTGTCTACTGAGATAGAATCGGCATCGTGGGACGTATAATATTGCATGCAAGAGCCACGAGTCATTTTCAGTCTCTCGTGGCCCCGCATACGCCGGATTACAGCGTAACAATAGCGTTCCTTGGGCACTTTTCGATGCATGTCCCGCACTGGGTGCACTTCTCCTGATCGATCACAGCAACAGCTTTCACCAATTTGATTGCGCCCTCCGGGCAGTTCTTCTTGCAGATTCCGTATCCGAACTCGCATATCTCCTTTACGTAACTTTGGCTTGTCGTGTGATGAGCAGACCACATAGCACACATGCATATACCAAAAAATATCTTTTTGTATGATGCATGAAGATGACAACGTTTACAGGACACCCCGGATGAATGCCTCGGAAAAAGAGGATATCCGGAATCTTGTAAAAAGATTGGCATCGGAAGGGCGTATCGGAATCGATGAGCATGTATTATCGGGACAACCGGGCTTATGATTGATGGGGCATAAACCCGTTCCAGTTATTCGAGTTTTTGAAGCAGGTTCTGATAAACCCAGTGATAAGAAGAAAAGAGGTGCACAACACCAGTTATTTTCCAACAAGGTACCTATGTGAGTCGGAATTTAACAATTTCACATATCCGTGCATCATCGGCGTCAATGAATCCGATCAGGAGTTTGTTATCGTGATAACCGTACTCAATCGAAAGGAAGACGTAAAAATAAACGGAGGTATAAGATGAAGACAGATGACGAGTTTGAGGAGGTCTACGAGGACGTTGTAATCGAGAACTGTGGCATTCCCGTGGTCATTACAGACGTTCTTGTCAGAAAACACAGGAGTACGGGCAGAAAGCTCTATATCAACCATCCTGACTCCATACCCCGAATCGAGAGGGGGCTGAAAGCCGCGCTTGGCGTTGTACCCTGTGCAAACACATCTTACCGACGAAGATTGAGCGAGAGTGGGGGCATGCTGCGGCTGCCAAAAAACCTTCGGGAATCATATCACCTCGAGAAGGGATCGCACGCTTTGATAACTCCGATAGGAGCTAAAAAAGCGGTCATCGAGTTCGAGTGAACCACGATGACTCATAATTTCACGATTGCGTTCCTCGGGCAGACATCGATGCATGTTCCGCACTGGGTGCATTTCTCCTGATCGATCACGGCAACCTTCTGGACGAGCTTGATTGCACCCTCAGGGCAATTCTTCTTGCAGATTCCGCATCCGATGCATCCGAACTCGCAGACCTCTTTGACATACTTTGGTTTGTCATGCGATGCGCAGACCACATACACGGGTCCGTGCTCCTTTGCAATCGTTAGCACCTGTTGCGGGCATGCAGTCACGCATGCGCCGCAGCCCTTGCAGTTGTACTTCTTGATCTTTGGAAGTCCGTTATCCGCAATCTCGATCGCATCGAACATGCACGCTCGCACGCAGTCGCCAAGACCGATGCACCCATACGAGCAGGCTTTCTTCGTGCCTGAAAGAAGGATTGCGGCTCTGCAGGTGTCCGCGCCGATATAATCGTATCGGTCCTTGCAGTTCGTTCCGCCCTGGCAGAGTGTGATCGGATACAGTGGCTCTGCTGCGCTGATATCCATTCCAAGCAGCTCTCCGATCATCTCGAACGTCTCTGCATCACACGAGGTGCAACCATCAGGTGTCACATCCCCTGCCACGACATGCTCTGCAAAATCAGCGCACCCTGGATATCCGCAGGCTCCGCAGTTCGC
>DAOVGE010000025.1 GCA_030672605.1 Methanosarcinales archaeon | reverse complement strand
GAATAATCCTCTCGTGTTGTGAACTTATAGATTTGGGAACCGGTATCACATCTGTTGCACAGATGAACCGGCTTAAAATAGTAACCCCACTCCCGATCCCCATCCCGCACACCACCGCGTCCATAACCTGCTCAAGAAGTCTTCACGCGTCCACTACGATCTCCACGCCCTTCGCGCTCGCATATACCTCCGGATCGTAGTACGAATACGCTCTGCTGTCGGGCACAATCGCCTGCACCGGGAAGAGTGCTCGCATCTCAACATCGAACGTGAGTTCTTCGCCCCGCGGCAGATCAAGCACGTATACAATCGCCTTTCTGCCAGCAATCTCGTAGCGAGTGATCGTGCCCGCCAAAACAAGCGCATCCAGACTCGATTGCTCTACAGCAAACCCTGTGGGAACAGCCACATCCACAATCATCATGCCTGTCGATTCCGCAGCCCCTGTGTACATGACCCGTGTGTGCACCGTGACTACATTGTCGACAGCGACATCGGCTGCGTCGTAGACCATATCCAATTGCAGGTCAGAGACCGGCGCAATCTCGGGAAGGATTACGTTAAACCGCTTCACCAGTTGATAATTGACCTCTCCTGATCCCGCGATCACAAGTCGCACCTCGACTGCCCCCTCCGGCACCTCCACAGTCTGCAGCACATCGAAGTTCTCGGCAGTGATCCGGACGTCTTTGAGTACGACGCCGTCGGCTGATACCGTAACAGTGGCGTTGACGTCTCGTCCCTGATTCACTGCAGCGGCAACAAGCGCCCTGAACGCCATAACCGTGTCCTGCGTCGATGAGAACCCGCCAAGCGAGTTTCGCTGGGCTGCGATCCACTTGACAGCATCGTTCGCAAGCGGATGCTTCGCCTCGATTAAGGCAAGTGCGGCATAAGACGTGATCTCGATTGTTCTGCTCGATTTAGGCGCGCTGTCGCGGAACTGGTACGTGCCCGAATACGGCTCCGAAATCGCCGTATCAGAGCCCCAGTAGACGCCACAATCGTCCTGTTTTGCCATCGCAACAAGCTTCTCGAGGGCAGAATCAGCGTGACTACTTCCGAGTTTCCTGAGTGCGACTGCGCCGATCGCAATCGCATAAGGATCGGTCTGGCTATCGAGATTGGATTCAAGATAGCTTTGCGCCTGTGCAATTGCGATCGGATCGGCGGCGGCGTATTCAGCGAGTGCGATTGCGACAAAACCTGTGAGCGCGTATCTGCCATCCATCCCCCCGATCATCTCTTCATGGCAGATAAATCCAACAGACTCCCAGGATCCGTCGTCTCTCTGGTGTTCGCAGATCCAGTCTGAAGCCTCAGAGAGAATCGACTCATCAATCGATGTCACGTCCCGGGCATTGGAGAACGAGTTCAAAACGAAAGCTGTGAGCCAGAGACTGCCACCTTCACGACCGCCTTCGCCAAACGCCGAAAACGAACCGTCGTTGTGTCTGAACGTCAGTTGTCGCTGGTAGCCAGTCGTTATAAAGAGCTCAGCCTTCGCCTGAAGCTCGGGATTCGTCTGATCGGTCTCTCTTAAGTAGCGGAGAACCTCGACATCTGGCGCAAACATTATCATATTCTGTTCGCCGCAGCCAAACGGCATGTTAAGGAGGCTATCTACACCATTTATTGTCTGCGCCACGATGCTTGGAGTAAAACTCACTAAAACTTTTCCCGAATCAGTCACAATACATTCAGGTAGCGTGGCATCGAGCGTAACTCCGCCTTCTCCGAGATTTCCGTTCTCAACGATTTCCTGTCTCGTCCCCTCCGGTTCGACGACGATCTCTCTTCTCACGGCATCCGCTTTCGCCTTCGTCCGTGCCGTAACCTCGATTACGTCTCTTCCGATTGCAGTCGGCGCGATCGTGAAGCTCGCATCGGAGACGCTGTTTGCGCCGACCGTTACTGTGACTGTGGAATCACTGACAATCTCGAACCAGTCAGCCGCAGCAAGCGTCAGTTTAACGTCCTGGGGTGTGTCGAGATAGTTGTAGACCTGTATCTGTACAGGGAACACCTCTCCACGAGTCACTGCGTACGGAAGATCGATATCAACGAAGAATTCCTGAAATACGGTGAGGCTCGCCCCGGATATCCCAATTCCTTCGTCTGATGACGAGACCGCATGAAGCCGCCACGTCGTGATGCTGTCGGGAGCCGTGAGATCGATGTGTGCGCGTCCAGCATCGTCCGTGAGAATATCAGGCATCCAGAGCCATGTCTCAGGGAAGAACTGGCGCACGCGCTCAACTGTAGCGAGTTCACTGTCGGAATCATCCGCTTCCGCCGCGTTGGGTGCGGCTGTCGGTGTGGGCGCTGGCGCGACTTCAACTGCATCCTCGACCGCCATGTCCATCACAGCCATATCCTTGCCCATGCCGCCTTTCACCATTCCATCCCCTCTGTATTCGGATTCCGGTGATTTCGGAATCTCAAACGACGGCGACGCAAGCACCTGCATGCCGCAGTCGTCAAGAAGCTCGTGAGTTCCGACAAGCCGTTTGTCGTAGTAACCGCCGTATTGCGGGTGGATCTCGATCTGCGGCTCCATGAACCGCTTTTCCAGTTCATCAAATACTTGTTTGAGGTTGAGCCGACCGGAACTCAGCGCATAGACAGATTCATCAACGATCGCAACCCCGATCATCGATCGCGTCCCTGCGTCAAGGTCCAGTCTCACGGCATCACCCGGAGCCGCAGTCTCACAGTCATAGGAGGCTATTAGATCAACGTTCGTTCCGAAATTGACATCGAATGGCAGAACATCAAGAGAGACCTCGCTGTTCGGATTGATC
Source organism: Methanosarcinales archaeon (assembly GCA_030672605.1). Lineage (GTDB taxonomy): Archaea > Halobacteriota > Methanosarcinia > Methanosarcinales > Methanogasteraceae > Methanogaster_C. The sequence goes on along the minus strand of DAOVGE010000025.1, from coordinate 3,958 downwards.
ATGTATGCCACAATCTTTGCGCCGGGACTCATTTGAGGAGTTACCTGAACCGCGATCTCGGAGCTGTCACTTGTTGCCGAGTACACGGTTCGGCCGTTCGCGAACACGTCATAGAATACTGTGCCGGGATTGGTCGAGTGGACCTCGAAGGTGATCGTGTCACCAACATCAGGAACTCCTCTGCTTTCCTGTGCGATGTGTATGAAGTTTGCGCCCGGCGAGTACGCGCAATTGAGGCCTATGTCCTCACTAACAATATCACCGCTCGCGTCGTGGCATGTCGCAGTGAGCCGGGCACCTGTGCAATTGCCCGGAACGACATAATCCGCAACAGCGACTCCGTTTTCGGTCGAAATGGTCTCGTCTCTCGTGGTTTCGGTGTAGTCTTCACAACGAAACGCAATCCTGATCTCAACGTTGGTATCGATTGGTCTGCCCTCCGGGTCTTCCGTTACAACCACAACTTCGAACGGAAGCCCCGGCTTAAGGAGGTTTGATTCGGGGATCAGGTGCAGAATCGTGTCCGACTCCACGATCTTCAAAAGCAACGTCTGGGTCTCTGTGTGGTTTCCTGTGTCTGTCACAGTGGTGTGTAACATGAGGCTGCCCTGCCCGCCCGCGCCATATGTTCCTGCCACCCACTCCGCAGCGGGTAGCTCAAACTCGATTGTGCCGTTCTCAAGAAGTGCATTGTACGTGGCGTAGGTTTCCCATGTTCCGACGTACCGCATCGCCTCGATCTCAACAGAACCGGCAACGGGCTTTCCAAAAAAGTAGTTTGCAGAAACTGCGCCTGTGATAGAGTCAGAAACGAGGAACCAGTCCTTCTGAACCGTTGCTTCGACTTCGAACTTTGGAAGCACGTATCGTTCGACCTCGATATCCACAATCGACTTCGATTCGCCAGATTCGGATTTGATCTTCCATGTTCCGAGATTCGGCTCGGTTGAGAGTGGTAGATCGAACGTTGCTACTCCAAAATTGTTCGTTTCGAGTGTTTCTCTGAAGACCTTGATTCCTTTCGCATCAGCGATCTCCAGTTCCACGAAATCCTCTAACGGCTTCAGATTGTTGTTCAGCAGAAGGATTCTTCCGTGTATGGTCTGCCCTGGCTTGTAGATGGGTTTGTCAGTCTCGATGAAGATTGGGTTGCTCTTCGATACGCGCACCGTTGCCGTATATTTAGTGTCTGCCCCGACCGGCTGTGCGATTAGCGAGTATGTACCCTCCTCAAGTTCAGGGACCTCGAATTGTGCGACCGAGTGTCCAAATCCACCTGTTGATGCGCGAACGAGAGGCGTACTCTCTTTGTTGCTATCAACTAGCGTGTACTGCACGCAGCGCTCTGCTGGCTCATGTCCAACGCCTGAGAATGCGGACATGCTGATTGCACCCTCGCTTCCGACAAAGAGCGTCTTTGGTGCGAGGATCAGGTAATCCGCATCCTTACCTATATCATTTTCGCCGCAGGGTATGATCCCGGACGGCGTCGATGTGTCTGGTCGATCATGATGATCGGTATCGACGCAGCCCGATGCAAGAATCACCGCGATGCAGAGCATGGATATGATTGATGTTCGTTTCATTCCGATTCGCCTCGTGGATCGAACGTTGATCAAATATTGCTGCGGAGTGATTGGACATATATCTTGCTTAAGCTGCGAAATGAGTCGTAGTTATCGGATTTGGCGGGAATCAATTCCGCGACAGCAGAAACCGCCATGCCTCAGGGGATTTGGTTCCACAATGCCAGAAAACGCGTACATGATAGGTACCATATAGCAGGAACCACAAGATTACACAGTCTGCAAAGCAGCGGCACAGCCATTTCCACAAGATTTCTGTCGTTAATCTTGTGTAATCTGTAATGGTAAGTCGGATGTACAACAACACGCAAGACGTGAAGGCAGAGCTTTACAACACCCTTCGCGTCTCTGTGCCTTTGCGCCTTTGTGTTAAATTGGAAAGAGAACGCAAAGACGCGAGGGCGCAAAGTCGCAAAGAATGAAAGTTCTGGCTCTTTGGTAATTCGCGTTGAAACATCTCGTAGATAAATTATGTCCGCGATGTGTTGGGGACGTGGAGATCACGAATGGCACGAATAAACGAATTTCACGAATGTTAAACCTGAATAAATTCGTGCCATTCGTGTAATTCGTGATAAAAGCTGACATAACCTGATAAAATTCCCGGTAAACACCTGGAACTAAAGTGTAACGATTTGGATAAATGAGCAATCTCTTTATTAAGTGTTGGTCACTGCAACACGAGATACCAGAGACCCAAAGTTCTTCGGTTAATAATCCTGGTGCATGGGCATCGGTCGCTCTCATGTTCACGGTCAGATTGACCATTACATAATCTTGTGTAATCTCGCGGTTTTATGTGGATATCCACACAATACTGAGTAAGTACGGAAAACGCGGCGTTGTGAAGATTGCGCCCTGTAGAATCGACCTAACTTCCATCCCTGCTCGCATCCGCATACTCGACCATCGACTCAAAGATCCGTAGCCCATCGTCCGATCCGAGTACCGCTTCAGACGCACGTTCCGGATGCGGCATCATCCCGAGGACGTTTCCGGACGTATTGACGACTCCTGCGGTGTTCGCAACAGAACCGTTCGGGTTGGAATCAGGCACAACGTGTCCGTCTGAGTCGACGTATCTGAACGCGATTTCCCGATTCGAGTTCATGCCCCTGAGCGTGGCGTCGTCCGCAAAGAAATTGCCTTCTTTGTGCGCAATCGGCATCCTCACGACCTCTCCTTTTCTGAATTTTGATGTGAACGCCGTATCCGTCTTCTCGACGCGCAGGTGGACCCATTTGCAACAGAACTTTGGATACTCGTTCGTGCAGAGCGCCCCTGGGAGGAGTCCGGACTCAACAAGGATCTGGAATCCGTTGCAGATGCCGAGCACAGGCGTACCCGCCTCTGCAAGACGCGAAATTGCATTCATGATTGGGGTTCTGGCTGCAATCGCCCCCGCACGAAGATAATCGCCGTAGGAGAATCCTCCTGGGATCACCACTCCATCATAGTCTTCAATTGAGTCTTTGTACCACACCAGATCCGTGGACACGCCAACAACATCGTTTAAGATGTGATGTACGTCCAGATCACAATTACTCCCCCCAAATCTAACGATTGCAAATTTCATTGTACTTTAATTGAATAATTGTGAATCACTGGATTTGCAAGCATCTTTTTGCACATCTCATCCAGCATCCCTCTTGCATCATCGATACCATCGGCTTCCAGCTCTATCAGTAGTTTCTTCGCTGTACCGACGCTCGTTACATCGTATCCAAGGTGAGCAAGCGCACGCTGGATCGTAGCCCCTTCAGGATCGAGCATGCCCGGCTTCAGTTCTGTGGTGATCTCGGCATGGTATTTCATTGTGTATCAGATCGTTTTCGATGCGATAAAAATGTATGGTTCATCGGGCACAATACGGTTGCCGCGAAAATACAAAAAACACCGTAGCCATGTCTTTCGCGGCGTTGCGCATCCGACCAACCATTACAGAAAAACTGAGACTTGGTCGTCACCGAAAAATAACATATTGAAATTTCCTATTTCTGACGTTTTCTGTGGTCGCTAACGGTAGCTCCCTCGCGTATGTGAAAAACGCGGGCGTATTTCTCTCAACTTTGCGTCTCTCTCAACTTTGCGACCTTGCGTTAGATCAGTGGAACACAAAGACGCGATGACGCAAGGGCGCAAAGATTGGAAACCACAGAATCTATCAGAATCAGGAAATTTCAACTTTCTTCATGTGTATAACTGTCCGCTATCAAGCTTTTTATATGGGAGTCTACCTGCCAAAAATGCTACTTTATTTTTCTGCAAGCCCTAACAATGCCCTTTCGGGTCAACCCCCATAAAAACAGATCACTCATGTACCAGCTTTGATCTCTCCTTAAACCCGATCGCAAGCTTCAGGAAAACCGGGG
>DAOVGE010000044.1 GCA_030672605.1 Methanosarcinales archaeon | reverse complement strand
GGTGGTTTCTGGAAATCGGTGTAGTCGTAGTCGCTTGTGGATATCCACATGTAATCGAGCATGTATCCTTCTCCGGACTCCACTAGGTTCAACCATGTCTCAAAGCATCCATTGTACCCTTCAAGGTAGATCTCGACTCCGTCAAACCGCAGAGTGATATTCCGGATGCCGGAATCGAGGTATGTCATGTTCCAGTCACCGCCAAGCCACCCGTGCTGACCGCTCGCTTCGTTGTGATATTCCAGACCTCCCCCCAATTCAAACATTCCTGCCTTTGTGACGTTGACCTCGACTTCCACTACAAGGTAGTCGTACAATGTGTCATTGTCAGTATCCAGCCCGTAATCAATGAAATTACCAGTGAACTCCGCTGGTGGTTTCTGGAAATCGGTGTAGTCGTAGTCGCTTGTGGATATCCACATGTAATCGAGCATGTATCCTTCTCCGGACTCCACTAGGTTCAACCATGTCTCAAAGCATCCATTGTACCCTTCAAGGTAGATCTCGACTCCATCAAACCGCAGAGTGATATTTCGGATGCCGGAATCGAGGTATGTCATGTTCCAGTCACCGCCAAGCTGCCCATACTGACCGCTCGCTTCGTTGTGATATTCCAGATATCCCCCATATCCAAACATTCCTGCTTTTGTGACGTTGACCTCAACTTCCACCACAAGGTAGTCGTACAATGTGTCATTGTCAGTATCCAGCCCGTAATCAATGAAATTACCAGTGAACTCCGCGGGTGGTTTCTGGAAATCTGTGTGGTTGTAGTATGCGGTGGTGTATGCGATTTCTCGGTGATCCACTTCTTCGTACAACGCCGTTACATTTTCTGGCTTCACCGGTTCTTCCGGTACGGATATGGGTGTCGGTATCGGTATGGGTGGCATCGGATACGGCTGTGAATGCGTTGTATCGTACAGGCAAAGGTCTCGCAGATCATATCGTCCATCGTAGCCGTTCTGTCTGATAGCCAGTCCGTAGAACTTTAATTGGACGGTCTGATTCCCGGAATCCAGGTATGTACTGTTGCTGTCGCCATCCACGAACATGCCACCGTGCTCGCACAATGTGGCACGTACCTCATAGTTCCCAGCCTCGATCACGTCCACACCGACATCGATTACCAGATAGTCATACAATCCGTCGGAATCAGTGTCCGCGCCATTGTCCGAATAAACATCGGTAAATATCGCGGGCAGTGGCTGAAACTCTGTGTAATTATAATGCGCCGTGGTATAGTTACTGCGATCTATCAGATCCCCTCTACGGCTGTACATATAGAGATATATGCTGTATGTGCCGTTGATTCTATTCTTCCAGATACCTGTGCCTTCGAAATCGATCTGAACAGTCTGGTCGTCTGCACCGGTCACCTCTACGATAGTATCTGCCCAGATGTAGCCGCCAGCCCCATCTTCCAACCGCCCTTTCAACTGGTATTCTCCCGAAATTCCGGAATTCAGGCTGACATCCACTGTCAGGTAGTCATGCAGACCGTCGCCATCAGTATCACGCCCATGATCCGGACCGATTCCACTGAAGAGTGGCGTCTGAACAACGAAACTTACAGGGATATCAAACATCTCCTGATCTGAGGAGATCTCTATTGCTGCGGCATAATTTCCCGGTTCAACGGAGCCTGGCACTCGCAGAGTCGCGGTGAAATTGACATCGCTTCCGGATGGCAGTCTGCCGATAGTATCATTGCCGAAACTGATCCAATCACATGATTCGTGCCGGTAGAAGTCAACCGCCCCTCTGAATGATGCGGACTCGGTATACGAGGACAGATACCCACAGTATATCGTGACTTGCCATCTCCCTTGGGCGGGTTCGGTCACGCGGATCCTTGCAACACCTGAATTCGTGTAGGAGTAACCTACGTAATTCCCATTCGGATCGCGCAACTCGAGATATAACTCACAATCCACGTCGTCACATTTCACAGCCAATTCAAATTGATCCGGACCGGAAGGGACATCAAAGTACTCAGAAACATTTCCGTATTCCATAACCGAGCCGTTGAATCGGTGGGCTTCGGTGATGTTTAGTATGATTGCGTCAAGCGATGCGTTCGAGAGTCCGATACCGTCGTTTGCGACAGAGAATGACTGAGACGTTATGCCATCCGGTGTCAGGACTCCCGGATTCCATCGGGGTGGCGTGCACGTCACTTTGTAGATCGCAACAGTGCCATTGAACGTGGTGGTTTCCGAGATATCGTCGCCATAAACGATCGCCATCCATCTGCCTGCAGAAGGATTCTCTACAATCTCGGTATCTGTATCGGTATCAGCCCTACCACGTTGATTGCGGTCTATACATTCGTGTCTCGGGGTAAAGAGAATGAGGTCGGAATCACCAGTATAATCCTTCAGAGCCACTTCAAGCCGCTCGGTACTCGCCGGAACATCAAAATAGAAGTATTCCCACTCGCAATCGTCCAGTGAACCGTTGAACACACCACTTCCACCTGCTATCTCCACGGACTGGGCGATATTAACAGTCACTGGCACCGAGAGAACAGTCCTCTCATCACCGCTTATCGTTATATTTCCAGTATACATTCCGGAATCGACTCCACCAGGCACAGTCAGCGTGGCATAACACGTCTCCTGCCCGTTTGCCGGGATTGAGTCGGGAAGTGGTTGGGTCGTTATCCAGTCTCCGGCAGTGCCACTGGTAGTGATCGTCACCCCTGATAGTTCCGCATCTGTTGCGAAGACAAACTTTGCAAAGTCTTCGCAGCCCGGCGAAACTGCATATACTTTCTTGGTGGGTCGGTCTGCTCCGTACGCAAGCCCGGTGTATGCCCATGCACCAGCGATCCACCTGTCGGGAACGATTCCTGCCAGCGGATCATTGTTGACTGCAAGATATGCCTGATACGCATCGATTTCTCCAGTCCCCTGATAGAATCCCTCGTATTCATGCCCTTTTGTGTTGTCCAATTTGACAGCGGTTGTTGTCAGGGCAGCTTTGACCCCTGCCGGCGTCAAATCCGGGTTTGCCTGAAGCAGCAGTGCGGCTGCGCCCGCGGTGTATGGTGCCGACATGCTTGTGCCGCTCGCCGTGACGTAGTAATCATCCACTGGCTTGCTCATCTCAGTCTCCCATGCCCTGCACGATATAATGTCCACGCCAGGTGCTACGAGCGTTGGTTTTGTCCGTCCATCACTGGTGGGACCTGAACTGCTGAACTCGGCTACGCGTCCGTATTGATCTGACGCGCCGACCGTTATCGGTTTGACTGCATCACCAGGCGAACTGATTCCGGAATCGATGCAACCGGATGTTAAAATCAAAATTGCCGCCAGAAGACCGATCATGATCAGTTTGTTTGCGCCCATCTTGATCACCCCGAGTTCCCTGCTGCAATACAGACAACAACTCCCGCATCCATTGCCGCATCAACAGTCATGCACTCTGGCTTGGACTGGACATCGCCAGGATTGAAACCACCCATACTTATGCTGATCACGTCTGCTCCGTTATCGACCGCCCATTCGATTGCGGCAATCAAGTCGGATAGCTCCCCATTCCCTTCACTATCCAGAATTCGTGCATTCATGAGCAGGGCTCCGGGAGCAACTCCGTTATACCTCCCGCTCGACGCTTCCCCGGTTCCGGCGATTATACCCGCGCAATGCGTTCCATGCCCGTTCCGATCATCTGCGGTCATCCCGTCATCCACAAAGTTCTTCTCGGCTATGACCTTGCCATAGAGATCAGGGTGATTCTTATCAATCCCGGTGTCAATGACTGCGACAACTATGCCGCTTCCATCGATCCCCGCATCCCACACTCTTTCTTCGGTTCCTTCTCCACGCTCTGCCGCTAATTCTGCTGACCCTAACGATCCCACTGATCCCGCCTGCGCGGGCTCTTTGGCATCTAGCGGCTCTATCAGATGAATCTCACGGTCGAGGTACACACATTCAACATCCGGAAGATCTGCGACCTCTTTGATTGATTCGGCAGGTATCGTTGCAGTTATACCGTTGATAATGTGATATTGGTGCTTTATTTCCATATCACTGCCTCTAAGCGTACCAACAACGCTTTTCTGGCTCGCGAGTGATGAGACGCGCGATCCGGATTTTAACAGTATTATCACGCCTATCGTCTCACCTGACTTGCTCGCTTCCATCTTTTTTGTCAGTTCAGCCCCAACGCTCGAATCCTGTGACCCATGCGCCTGGATACTGTTCTGCCACTCCGCGGGATACTGTCCGGCGATCAATTTTGATATCGTTGCTTCGAATGGCGGGTCTGCTGATCCACCACTCTCAGTCGATGCAGTCGCATAAAATACCAGTGTAACAGTCAAGATTACTGCAATTGCAGCAATGGTTGTTCTTTTCATCATTGTTTTGCGCCTCCTATTCACAGTCTGTGTGTGTCTGTCTGTAGTCCGTATGCACTCTACCTGATTATCGCCTTCTGCACCAGGCAACCATCTGGACATTACGCTCATAGAACAAAAAGCTTTCCATGGAATAGTGTTACAAAATTATTGGACGCCGGGTTTGTTCTTACTCTTTTATATATTTGAATTTCGTGGTGCACGTTTCGATTAATCATCAGAAAAGTTCCTGGTTCTGACGCTGTCTGTGGTCGCTAACGGTAACTCCCTCATGTCTGTGGAAAAACGCGGTCGTCTCTATCCTTTGCAACCTTGTATTGTATCAGAGTACACAAAGAATGGAAAGTTACAACTTTTCGTCATTCTTTTGTACATGTTTAGCTAACCACAAGATTACACAGATTTCCACAAGACTTCTGTTCTAATCTCGTGAAATCTGTAATGGTCAATCTGACCATGAACACAAGAGCGAGCGATGCCCATACATGATCAACAACAGGAGGATTTTTGTTCTTCGCGTCTTCGCGCCCTCGCGTCTTTGCGTTCTCATTCTCAGTTTAACGCAAAGTCGCAAAGTCGCAGAGACGCGAAGAGTATTGTCAACCCATGTCTCAACGTTTTCCGTGTTGTTGCACATCCGACTGACCATTACATAATCTCGTGAAATCTCGTGTTTTTTTCGCCTCAGCTAAACACATACACCTTTTTAAAAAACCACAAAACCCATCAGAATCAGAAAAGTTCTTAACCGCCGCAACCACCAATAACCACATGGCGAATCCTTTCGACATAAAACTGGGTGATATCCTCAGGATTGTGTTTGCGGTGATTGTAGTCATGGTGATCTACAAATCACTTGTCTTCCTGATCGGGATGGCAAAGGCGATAATCATAGTAATTGCGATATACATCATCTACAAAATTCTCAAAGCGATCATCTGACGACATATTTATATGATCGGATCGCTATGGTGGAAGCATGGGACTATTCAAACGGATGGAGCTAGTGGTAAGATCTAAGACGAGCAAACTCCTCGACCGATTCGAAGATCCGAGAGAGACGCTTGACTACTCGTACCAGAAGCAACTGGAACTGCTCCAACAGGTGAAACGCAGTACAGCCACAGTCGTAACAACCAAGAAGCGGCTCGAACTCCAGAGGACGAAGCTGCAGCAGAATATACAGAAACTCGATGGACAGGCAAGAGACGCAATCGCTGGTGATCGGGAGGATCTTGCACGTCTCGTGCTCGAGCGGAAGAAGGCGAACGAGATTGAGATTGAGAATCTCACCACGCAGATCGAAGAGCAGGAGATTGAGCAGCAGAAGCTCATTCAAACGGAAAAGAAACTCTCAGCGAAGATTGAAGCATTCAGAACGAAGAAAGAGACGATAAAGGCGCAGTACACCGCTGCTGAAGCGCAGGTGAAGGTGAAAGAGGCAGTCACCGGAATCTCAGAAGAGATGGCTGATGTGGGCTTTGCGATCGGGCGTGCTGAGGAGAAGACCGAGACTATGCGTGCGAAGTCGGCTGCTCTGGATGAGATGGTCGATCTCGGAGCACTTGATGAGATCGGCGGCGAGGATGAGATCGAACGGGAACTCAGGAAGATGCAGACCACAACAGGAGTGGACACCGAACTCGAAAAACTTAGAGCGGAGATGGGGAAATGATCATAAGAATCATAAATGAGGGTCAGTACGAGGTGAACGATGATCTGCTGGACGATCTGAACAAACTCGACAATGAAATCGTGAGTTTGCTCGAATCCGGCGACGAAACAGGGTTCAGAGACGTGTTGAGCGAGTTTGTGTCGATGATACGGGATAACGGGAAGTCTCTTGACCCTGAGACCATTGTGGAGTCCGATCTAATCGTCCCGCCCGAGGATCTCACGCTTTCAGAGGCAACGAAGGTCTTCAGCGGAGAGGGACTCATACCGGATTAGACCCGAGTACCGCAGGTATCGCACAATCTTCAGCAACATTTATATCCGGAAAGGGATTGGAATTCACATCTATCCATAAAGGAGGCTTCGGCATGGATTATGCAGAAATGTCAGATAAACTCGTAAACTTGTTAGGACTAAAAGGAAAACCGATAGCGGTTTCGCTCATAAAGAGAACAGAGGACATCCCGGAGAGCCTGTCGGAGATTGAGAAGCCCAGGCGGTACTGTCAGATGCTCCAGGATGCCAGATTCGAGGATACTGTGAGCCTTGCAACCGCAGACACACACGCGTGTAAGGGCGGCGCAGCGGCAATCGGGCTGATCGATTACGGTCCGAATCTCAAGACAGGCGCACTCTACCATTACAAGCTGAATAAAGAGGTTACGCTCGGTGTTGCCAAGCGCGTCGTTGACAATATGCCACGACCAGCCCCCAAATCGACGATCGCAACGATCACCGCGCCGCTCGACAAAGCGCCGACCGACCCCGATGGCGCAGTACCGGATGTGGTTGTGGTCATGGCTGGAGTGATCGCAGCGAGGCGGATTGTTCAGGCAGTGATATACCGACATGGCGGACGGTTCAATGCAAACTTCGCGGGCATACAATCGACGTGCGCGGATGCTACGGCATATCCGTACATCTCTGGCAACGTAAACGTCTCGATCGGGTGCGATGGCGCGGCAAAGAACGCAGGGCTTGCTGATGACGAGCTCGTGGTCGGAATACCCGCAGAACTACTCGAGGAGATCACCGGGACGTTGAGCGAGTGCGCGCCCGGGTGGGACGACTGGCAGAAGGGGCACGTCGACTACGTCAGGAAGAATATCTGAGAGGTTTGATCTACGCAAGTGCGTAAGGTCGTGTAATCTTGTGGTTGGTTGGCAAAAACCACGAGATTACATGGATTTCCACAAGATTTCGTGTTAATCTTTTAGTACGTGTTTAGCGACACTGTCTGGAAATCCAGTGATTTCCGTAATGGTCAGTTGGATATACAACAATGCGAAAGACGTGAAGACCGAGATTGACAACACTCTTCGCGTCTCTCTCGCCTTTCTCGTTAAATTGGAAAACAATAATGAGAAAGACGCGATGGCGCAAAGAACAAAAGTCTCCGAGTGTATTTCACTGGGATTTTCGATTGTGCCGTGTTTAGCTAACCACAAGATTACACAGATTTCCACGAGAAAGTAGAGGGGGCAGGATATAAAATGCCTGATTCCGATGGATTCTGTGGTCTCCAATCTTTGCGCCCTTGCGTCATCGCGTCTTTGCGTTTCTCTGATTTAACGAGAAAGTCGAGAGAGACGCAAAGACGAAGGAGTGGCGCCCGCGATTGCTGCAACACGAGGGCGGGCTACTGCTATCGACCGCAGAAAACGGCAGAACCAGAAAATGTGCCACTTATTTTCGGAGCAAATCGACAGTGCCCAATATCTTGTATGCACCACCAACATCTCGTAGAATCTCGTGATTTTATACTGCTCCGCATGTATGACTTGGAACTGTGGATGACCGCCAAGAGGTCACAAAGGACACCGGGGGGCGGGTCGGGTCAAAATCCTTAAGTAATTGTAGCCCCCAACATTAAAACAGAAGGCTGGCGGTGAAAAAGGGGCATGTCAACAATATTAGCAACTGGTTTGAGTAAAAGTGGCGACAGTGCCACAGAAACAGCCAGAGACGCCGTCATGCAGGCAAAAGCGAAATTGGGAACGGATCGGGTCGATCTTTCCATCGTATATTCCTCAAGCGAATACGATCACGACGAGGTGGTGGATGCGGTAAGGGAAGCCACTGGAAATGCGCCTTTGATCGGAGCTTCCTCGGCAGGGGAATTTACCGAGGAGAGCGTCGAGAGCGGAAGCGTGGCTGTGGGTCTGCTCGCATCAGACGAGATCAAAGTCTTCACTGCCATTGCGAAAGGCGTTAAAGAGGATCCGGAAGCTGCAATAAAGGAGATTGCGGCAAAGCTGCCCACCAGCGTGGAGGGCTACCCCCACATGACCGCAATCATCCTGATCGACGGCTTATCAGGTGTGGGTGAGGAGGTTACGCTGCTCGCGTCATATCTCCTCGATAATGGACTCAGTATCGTTGGTGGCATGGCTGCCGACAATTTCAGAATGGAAGAGACCCACGTCTTCGTTGATTGCAACGTATGCACCGATGCGCTCGGTGTCTGCCTCTTTGCCTCGAAGATGCCCCTCTTTACCGGAATTAAGCACGGACACACCCCTCTGAGCGAACCGTTGAAGGTGACCAGGTCCCGGGGCAACGTGCTTTACGAGATTAACGGGCGTCCTGCCTGGGATGTCTGGAAGAGGGAGACAAGAGAGGTTGCCCGAAAAAGGGGCATAGACGTGGAGACGCTCATTGACCCGGCCGAAATTGCGCAGTTCTTCACAAACTACATACTCGGTCTGGCAACAGAGGATTCGGGTCAGTACAAGATCAGGTGGCCCGTTGGCATAAACGACGACGGATCTCTCAACTTCACATGCGGCATCGCGGAGGGTTCGGTCTTCAGGATCATGGACGGATGCAACCTCGCAGATCATATCGATGCTGCAAGGGATGCTGCAGAGATAGCAAGGGAATCCGCGGAGAGTGCGGGTTACTCCGAATTTGCCGGAATTCTCGTCTTCGATTGCGCAGTCAGGCAGTTGATGCTCGGGGGGCGATTCTCTGATGCGGTGGATGGCTTCAAGAGCGTCCTGCCCCAGGTTCCGATCCTGGGATGGGAGACATACGGCGAGATCCGGCTGGAGCCCGGTAAGTTCAGCGGATTTCACAACACAACAGCCGTTGTTTTGCTTCTGCCAGTAAAAGAATGATGATGAATGATGCCGGTGCGGAAGTATACAGCAGAGAGGGGAAGATGTGATGAAGATAAGGAAGAGTGAGCTGGTAGACACTTATGCTCAGAGTATCGGCATAGATGCGTCCGGAGAACTCATCAATAAAAAGATAAACGCCGCAGCACTGGAAGATAGGTCGAGCTACACCGGGGAGGAGATAGCCAGAATATGCAACGAACTGGAGAAGGATGGTGGTCTGATCCGAATCGTCGCACAGACGTTTCTGGTTCAACTGGAGCGCAGGAAGTCTGAAGAGCAGAGACTGCTGCTTGACAACATCGAGACCCAGATATGGTACCTGACTGATGCTGTGACCTATGGCGCGGTGAACAGAGCCCGTGCACAGTTCTTAGGGATTGCGATGGAAGATCTGGAAGACAGGAATCTATGTGACCTGATCGGAAAAGAAGAATCGGAGATCTGCATCGTCAAAAACATTGAGGTATTTAAAACTGGAAAACAGACTCGTACCGAGGCGTGGGTACGAAACGGCAGCGGAGACGTTCGCCTTCTCGCAATCACAAGGACGCCGAGACTGGATAGCCGCGGAGATGTCGAGTACGTGATCTGCGCAGCAGAGGACATAACCGAGCGCAGAGCTGCTGAGGATCGCATCAAGCACTTGAACAGCGTCCTCAAAGCCATCAGGAACGTTAATCAGTTAATCGTGGTAGAGAAAAACAGAGATCAGCTCCTCCGGAGATCTTGCGATGCCCTGGTGGACGCACGTGGCTACGATTTCGTGTGGCTCGGACTCCTGCGGGGGGATGGGGGGTTTGCAACGGCCAGGGGTTCCGGTTCTGTGGAAGGAGTCTCGCGCTTCTGTGAGCGTGTGATTGGTGGCGATTGCCCGCCATTTATCGGGGACGCGCTTGGTATGGAGGATGCGCTCACGAGCGTGGACATATCTGAAGAGTATGCAGATCGCAACTTTGAGGGCATGCATGCCGGCAAAAAGGTCGTAATCACCCGTGTCGAGCATGCTGGCAGGTTATTCGGGCTGCTCGTCGTATTGCTTGCAGCAGATACCGATATTGGCGAGGATGAGCGAGGACTCTTCACCGAGGTTGCGTCTGACATAGCGTTTGCGCTCCACGGCATAGATATAGAAGATGAACGCATAGTTTCGGAGAAAGCACTATCCGAGAGCGAGAAGATGCTTTCGCAGATTCTTGAGGGAAGTCCGGTTCCGACGTTTGTAATCGACAAGATGCACACAGTCACGCACTGGAACAGGGCTTGCGAGACCTTGACAGGTCTTGCCGCTTGCGAGATAGTCGGAACTGCGAGACAGTGGTCGGCTTTCTACGCAGAAGAGAGACCGGTTATGGCAGATATCGTTGTGGATGATCTACCAGAGGGGAGGCTTGAGGAGGAACTGGCAAGGCACTACGACTATGAGCAAGAGGGATCGAATCTCGTGGAAGGGGGCTATGGAACTGAAGGGTTCTTTCCAAATCTGGGCGAGAGCGGAAAATGGCTCTTTATAACGGCGGCACCACTCCGGGACAATCAAGGGAGAATCACCGGCGCGATTGAGACATTGCAGGACGTAACCGAGCGAAAACTGGCGGAAGATCGGATAATAAAGTCCCTGCAAGAGAAAGAGGTCTTGCTGCGGGAGATACATCATCGCGTGAAGAACAATCTTCAGGTAATCTCGAGTCTGCTCAGCATGCAGGCACGGGCTACCAGAGACCCCGGCGCAGTCGAGGCACTATCAGAATCCCGGGACCGGGTGAATGCCATGGCACTCATCCATGCTCAATTGTACGAAAGTAGAAGATTATCAGAAATAAATATAAAAAAGTTTGTAGACGATCTGTTGAATCAGTTGTTCCGGAGCTACCCGGTCAGTGATAGGAGGATTACACAGACGGTTCATATAGACGAGCATCCGTTTCCGATATCGGTTGCAATGCCCGTCGGATTGATCATCAATGAGCTGCTCTCAAACACGCTGGAACACGCCTTTGGCGGGAGAAGAGATGGGACAATCGAGGTTACCCTCACCATATCGGACAAGGGGGAGGGCAGGCTGATTGTGAGTGATGATGGTGTCGGGCTGCCTGATGGATTCGATATCAATGCAGCCGGAACACTCGGCATGCGTCTGGTGAGAATCCTCGTAGAGGATCAGTTGCGGGGGCACTTACTGGTGAGTAGTTGCGAGGGGACGACATTTAATATAGAATTCGACATAGATAATGAGACAGGGAGAGGTAGACGTGAATAGATCAAGGATATTGATCGTCGAAGATGAAGCCATCGTAGCCGAAGACCTGGAGATGGCGATCACCGATATCGGGTACGAGGTTGTGGGACGCGCTTCCCGTGCGGATGATGCCGTGAATATGGCGCTCGAACTGAAGCCCGATCTGATATTGATGGATATCGTCTTGAGGGGGGAGAAAAACGGCATAGAGGCTTCCGGTGAAATAAAAGAGAAAATTAACATCCCGATCATATTTTTGACTGCGTATTCGAATCTTGAGTTAATCGATGCAGCCAAAAGCACTGAGCCGTACGCATACATCGTCAAGCCGTTCAGGGAGCGACAACTTCTTGCATCAATCGAGATGGCTCTGTACAAGAGCAAAATGGAAGCGAGATTGAGGGAGAGTGAGGAGTGGCTTGCAACAACCCTGCGGAGTATCGGTGATGCCGTGATTGCTACTGATAGAGATGGTTACGTTACGTTTGTGAACCCCGTTGCCGAAAAACTGACTGCATGGACGCAGGAGGACGCCATCGGAAAGCCACTGATGGAGATATTTGATATTAGAAACGAGGTGGCCGGTGATCCGGTTGAGAGTCCTGCAACAAAGGTTTTGCGAGATGGCACAATCGTCGGGCTGGCGAACCACACGATCCTTGTTGCGAGAGACGGAACGAGACTGCCCATTGATGACAGCGGTGCACCCATTAGAGACGAGGATGGTGCGATCATAGGCGTCGTTCTGGTTTTTCGTGACATCACCGACCGCAAACAGATGGAGGATGCGCTGCGGGCGAGCGAGGAGCGGCACCGGGCGCTCTTTGAGACGGCTGAGGATGCCATATTCCTGAGCGACGAGACCGGAAGGTTCGTGGATGTGAATCAGGCGGCTTGCGAATCGCTCAGCTACACCAGAGAAGAGTTGCTGGAACTGAATATCACTGATATTGACGCCGAATCCACTGGATACGAGGAGTTTCTGAAGGTTCGGGACGGGACGGTGCATGAAGCGATGTTTGAGGTGAACCAGCGTAGACGGGACGGGGTACTTCTGCCTGTGGAGGTTACTGGCAGTTTCTTTGAAAGTGGCGGAAAAAAGCTCTCTCTGGCGATTGCCCGTGACATAACCGAGCGCAGACACGCTGAGGCGGAACGAGAACGCTTCTTAAAAGAGCTTGAAGCAAAGAACACAGAGATGGAACGATTCACTTACACAGTCTCTCACGACCTGAGATCGCCGCTCACAACGATTACTGGTTTTTCCGAGATGCTCAGAAAGCATCTGGGAGATAATGACGCCAAGATGATGAAGAGCGATCTGGAGTATATAGAGCGGGCGGCAGCGAAGATGGATCACCTGTTAACCGACACACTGGAGCTATCCCGGATCGGTCGCGTGGTAAACCCGCCCGAGGATGTGCCATTTGGCGAGATCGTCGAGGAGGTACTGGACGAGGAATCAGTCAGCATAACATCGAAGAACGTGGAGGTCTCTGTTGCCGATGACTTCCCTGTGGTTCATGTGGACCGGATGAGAATCGAGGAGGTTTTGACGAACTTGGTTGAGAACAGCATGAATTACATGGGTGACGAGGCGCATCCGAGAATCGAGATCGGTAATCGTTGCGACGATGACGAGACCGTCTTCTTTGTGAAGGATAACGGGATCGGGATAGACAAAAGCCAGCACGAGAAGGTCTTCAGGCTGTTTCACAAGGTGAATACCAGAAGCAAGGGGACTGGTGCGGGTCTCGCAATCGTGGAACGTATAATCGAGGTGCACGGGGGCCGCGTCTGGGTGGAGTCTGAGAAGGGTAGTGGATGCGCGATATGCTTTACGCTACCTTCGCCTCCGGGGCAGTTGGGTCAGGGTGAATAGCGTGTGACCGATTTATATATAATTCGTTGATCTCGAACGGGAGATTCTTGCCCATGGCATTTACAGGCATGCGGCAAGGTATAAAATACAAACTCAACCAATATATGAGACTTTTGTATATGTTTAGCTGATGCGAAAAAACCACGAGATTCCACGAGATTGGCACAAGAAGATGATATACTCAGCGACCGGCACAAACTGCGATTTTTAGGGTCTCTGGTATCTCGCGTTGCAGTGACCAACACTTATAAAGAGATTGCTCATTTATCCAAATCGTTACACTTTAGTTCCAGGTGTTTACCGGGAATTTTATCAGTTTATGTCAGTTTTTATCACGAATTACACGAATGG
>DAOVGE010000095.1 GCA_030672605.1 Methanosarcinales archaeon | reverse complement strand
CCAGTACTAAAATGGAACAAAAATGGGACCGATTCAGTGCGGGGCATACACATCTTTTCATCACCCTAGCAGTAGCCCGCCCTCGTGTTGCAACAATCTCGGGCGCCACTCCTTCGTCTTTGCGTCTCTGCGACTTTGCGTTAAATCAGAGAAACGCAAAGACGCGAGGGCGCAAGGGCGCAAAGGTTGGAAAGGTTGGAAACCACAGAATCCATCAGAATCAGGAAAATGCTGATTCGGATTTGGAGATGTGACCTACATAGAAAGGTTGGTTCTTACTGATTTCTACAGATGCTGTCGTTTCACACACGTACTCGTGAATTGCCAACTTATTATGAAGGGGTTATGCGAGCGGGGGTGTGGGGAGTGGGGAGTGGGGGTTAGTGTGGTTAAAAAAGAGGTTTTAGAAACCCGCTCGCATGCAGACTACTACAATGCGGTTCTATTTAAGCCTTCCGCTCGATTTATTGTATACTTCAGTGATGATACGAGTTGGGTGCAATCTGCGTTAATACACATATACCCGATCAGGTCACATACACCCTTCATGAGAGTCATGAGAGACGCGATAATCGACATCACCCGCACCCTTGGACTGGACACGGTCAATTTCCCTGGCGACACGGACTTTCTGGCTTCGCCTGCGTGCTCAGACGGTTGCACACTCTCCGAACTGGTGATGAGCAGCCACTCAGGAACGCACATCGATGCGCCGCTGCACTTCTTCGAAATGCGCGAATCAATCGACGAAATTCCGGTCGAGCGGTTCATTCTCGATTGTGATGTGATTGCAATCGAGTCGCCCGTGGCTGTAACGATTGCGGAGCTGGACGACTATCCAATTGAGCCCGGAAAGGGGCAGGCAATCCTGTTCAAGACCAGAAACAGCGACCTCTCGCGTGAAAGGTTCTACGAGGACTTTGTCTACATCGAAGCCGATGTGGCGCGATGGCTGCTTGAGATGGGGGTCTCGCTTGTCGGAATCGATTATCTTTCTGTTGAGCGCTATGATGATGCGGATTTTCCTGTGCACCGCACGCTGCTCGGCGCGGGCGCGCTGATCCTAGAGGATATTGATCTGCGCGCTGTTGAACCGGGGCGGTACCAGTTGGTCTGCCTTCCGATCAAAGTCCATCGCGCTGACGGTGCGCCATGCAGGGCGATTCTGTGGAGGCTGCCATGAACGCCGCGAATACCGCGATCGTCTGCCCGCGGTGCGAAAGCGAGGAATGCGTGATTCCTGCAGAGGATATCTTCGAATCGCTGCATTCCATGTACGGCGCATGCCGGTCATGCATGCCAGAGATAAGTGTCAGCAAGCAGATGCCATTCGATCAATTGGCTCGATTTAACCCGATCTTTAGAGATATCGATGATACAACCATGCGGTGCCCGGGATGTAAAAAGCGCAGTCTCGACATTGCAATAGCGCACGTGCTCAGCATACTGATCCGGGAGGGTTTGCGCGCCGGTGGGGCAACGCTCTTCGACGTCGGGACTCCGATGATTGCAATTGGATATCCGGTGCCGTTTCCGCCGAGACTTGGCAGGAACATGCTGATCCTGATCATGGATGCGATCGACAAAAAGACCGCTGAGATGATAACGGACGAAGTTTCTGAGGTAAAGGGGGTAATTCAGCGAAAGGGAAGAGCTGATCAACCAGTCGGGATTCTGAACACCGGTGGCGATTGTGCGAGTGCGCCACACACCTACGATCTACTCTCTGGCTGCGACGTGCGTGCGGATGTCGTGTCATCGGCATTCGGGGAACTCTGCATCTACAAAACCCAGTCAGACACGCATATCGAGTTCTCACGTTTGGGGTCTGACAAGATTGCAGTGCTCGAATCGCTCTACTATCAGAGAAAGCTGGAAGGGCGCGTCGCGGACGTATGCTGCGGTGCAGGAACGCTCGGGCTCGTATCGGTTCTTGCAGGTGCACGAGAGGTGATACTGAACGATGCATTCCTTCCCGCAGTCAAAAACACGCTCATAAATATCAGGGCGAACGCATCGATGCTCGGTCTCGACCCGGCAGAGATAAAGATCCACACCGATCCCTCGGAACTCAAGACAATCGCAGATACGCCGGTGCTGGTTGCAACAGCATCCGGTTCATGCGACCTTTCGCTGTATCACGGCGACCTTGTCGATCTTGCTACAACGATTAATCGCTGCGACCTCTGTCTGATCGACGCATTCATGGGTGTTCCGACCGATGGTTTCGTGCGGGCGTGGAAAGAGGCTGCGACGATGGTCGTCACGATATGAGTGTGACAGCGATTATGCACAAACCTTATTTATTATCAATTCCAAAAGAGGTATATGGAATTCGAGAGGTCAAATACAGGTTGTTTGTTTTCATTCAGCCATCCATCCCCTCGATGCAGATATTCTCGAATTCCTTTTTTTAATTCAGAGCAGATGGAGATTGATACATGACTATTCGATTGGGCTTTGTGGTATCCGAATTTAATCGGGACCTGACGTACCAGATGGAGATGCTCGGGCGGGAGCACGCCGAATTTCTCGGCGCAGAGGTCGTTGAGATGATCATGGTTCCGGGAGTATACGACATGCCGCTTGCGATCAAGAAACTCGCATCCGACGAAGAGATCGATGCCGTTGTTACGATCGGTTGCGTGATTGAAGGCGCAACCGGACACGATGATATCGTGGTGCAGCATGCGGCAAGGAAGATCATGGACCTCTCGCTCGAATTCGACAAACCTGTGACGCTTGGCATATCGGGCCCCGGGATGACCCGCATGGAGGCGCACCAGCGTGTGGATTATGCGAAGCGTGCCGTCGAGGCTGCTGTGAAGATGGTGCAGCGCATCGGCGGGAAGTGAGCCAGAGCAGAGGCAGAGATTGGGGTATTGCATAATAGTGCCCCGGTCTCAGGGAGCTTTTGGCACTGTCGATTCTTCCAGTGAGCTCGCCATGCCCTTAGATTCTACCGCAGAGGGCTAAAACGGTATCGAAACTCTGCGTTCCTCCGCGGTGATAAAATCATTTGATTTTCAGACAGTGCCAGCTAACCACAAGATTTCACAGATTTTCACGAGAAAATATGAAGAAGTAAGATATAAAATATGAAATGAACCAATGTTCCATGTCTAATGCCCTACTCTTGTGTTAATCTCGTGAAATCTCGTGGTTTTTTTCGCCGCATTCACACTGCCGTTAGTGCTCACCGAAAAATAAAGTAGCAAAGTTATCTGATGGCACTCCACATCCCTGACATTCGTGCGATTCGTTTATTCGTGCGATTCGTTTATTCGTGCCATTCGTAATCCCTTCTTCCGATTTTATCACGAATTTTACGGATGGACGAATGACACGAATTTAACAGGTTATTTTTTGGCAAGCCCATAGTATCCAAGCTGCTAACGTCACGTCGCAGACGTTTGGGTGGATCAGCATCGGAGTGCGTGACACAACAGGCGTACAACAGTTATATGTACGTCTCAATAATATATACTCC
>DAOVGE010000018.1 GCA_030672605.1 Methanosarcinales archaeon | reverse complement strand
ATCAGTATCTCATCCACCCGATTAGTTCCGGACATCTGGTGAGTCTATTTCGTGAGAACGGAACAATAAGGGACACGATTAATCTCGCAGACGATCGGAACATCTCGTTTGCACGCCCCGACGTGGGCAGGATCCGGGCGTCGGTCTCACACCATCGCGGGTATCTCTATGTTGCGTCAGAGTATTCACAGGAGCAGGGCTACATCTGGAAGATCGGGCTCAATTGCGGCAGATTCATCGATTCCGGCTGGAGCACAGAGATCGGCTTCTCGACGTCAACACCTGTTGTCCATGGCAGACGTGTGTACGTCGGAGTGGGCGAGCACGGATGCTCCGGAAACCTCGTCTGTCTGAATGACTCGACCGGAGATGTTCTCTGGTCGTATCCGGTGCCAGCCGGCGTCAAATCGTCGCCTGTTCTCTCGATCACAGATTCTAATGGTGATTGTGGTGATAGTAGTGGTGGCGATAGTGGTGATTGTGGTGATGTGCACATCTACTTCACAACGGCGACTGCGAATGGGTCGCTCTATTGTCTGCGGGATTGCGGCGCGTCTGCGGAGCTTGCATGGGCGTACAACCCGCCCGACTCCGGATACATACTTCAGGGGGCAGCGATCTCTGATGCGCGGGTCTATTTCGGAACCGGTGGCGGATATGTCTATTGCATCGGAAGAAGAGGTGATCTTGATTGCGATGGGGAAATCAGCGCGGCGGATGCGGTAATCGCTCTGCGGATGGCGGCTGGTTCTGAATCTTCAGCACAGGGGGCTGATATGGATTGCGATTGTCGTGTGACATCGGTTGATGCGCTGATTATGATGCGGGTTGCGGCAGTTAGGGACTGTCACAGAATAACATGGTAAGATTGAATATCCCCAAACACAGCCACAATGTTGGATAACATTCGTGTAATTTGTGAAATTCGCAGTATTCGTGATTTATTTGTATGAATTCCTGTAAAAAGTGGTTAAATCACGAATTTCACGAATGGACGAATGACACGAATTCATTCTGGTTTAGCATCCGTGAAATTCGTTCAAACGTGTCATTCGTGATCCCTGAGCACTTAACACCACACAGGCAGGATTCATCTACGAAATGTTTGCAACGCGAATTGTCAAAGAGCCGATGTAGCATGCAACAACATTTATGAAAAATGGCGAGGTTAAGTAACTTCATGCCCTCTACAAGACCCCATATCGATATACAGGATCACCACCTCAGAATCGGCGGCGTTGACACGGTCACGCTTGCACAGGAATTTGGAACGCCGCTGTACGTAACCGATGAAAAGCGTCTGCGTGAGAACTTCCGCACGTTCGCGGGAGCGTTCCCGGGCGCAGACATCTACTACGCAGCAAAGGCGAACTGGAATCTTTCCGTCCTGCGAATCCTCGCATCAGAGGGCGCGGGCGCAGACGTCTTCTCTGACGGCGAACTCTATGTCGCGCTCCTCGCAGGAATTCCTGCTGAGAGAATCCTCTTCAATGGCAACTCAAAGACCCGACGCGAACTCCAGATGGCAATCGACGCAGGGGTCCGCGTATCTGTGGACTCGATTCACGAGTTGCATGCGTTGTCCGAACTCGCAGAGGACTCCGGGAGGATTGTTGATATCGCATTTCGGGTCAATCCCGATGTCTCGCCTGACACCCACCCAAAGATCGCAACAGGTCTTGCGACCTCGAAGTTCGGGATTGGGTATAAGGACGTGTTGCAGGCATACGAGGTAGCAAAGGAGCTTTCAGGAGTGAACCCGGTTGGGATACACTGCCACATCGGATCACAGATTCTTGATGTCTCGCCATTTGGCGAGGCTGCGGCGCGGATGATGGATCTCGTCGAACAGATCACAAGGCTCGGAATCGATCTCGAATTCGTCGATCTCGGTGGCGGGCTCGGAATCCTGTATCAGGAGGAGATGAAAGCGCCAACGCCTGCGGATCTTGCAGATACGATCCTTCCGATATTTGAGGAACGCTCAGAGGCTATCGGAATCTCGCCGAGACTCGTGCTCGAACCCGGCAGATACATCGTTGGCGACACAGGACTCCTTCTCACAGGCGTTAACACGGTGAAGCGGTCGGCAAAGAACTTTGTTGGTGTTGACGCCGGTCTCAACCTGCTGGTCCGCCAGGCGATGTATGATGCATACCATGAGGTTGTCGTTGCAAACAAGGCGGACCTTAGGGAGACGGAGCTGTATGATGTCGTGGGACCGATCTGCGAATCAGGCGATATCGTTGCAAAGGAACGCATGCTGCCAGCAATCGAACCGGGTGATGTGATCGCTGTGCTCGATTCCGGTGCTTATGGGTTCTCGATGAGTTCCCAGTACAACGGGCGAGTTAGGTGCACCGAAGTACTGGTTAATGTCGGCAGGGTGGATGTGGTGCGCAAGCGGGAGGATTACGGGGATCTGATCGCGAAGAATGTGATGCCGGCGCGGCTTTTGGGTGCATAGACTGGTAGATCTGTAGCGCATAGACGAGGATAACCGGCACAATCGAAAATCCCAGTGAAATACACTCGGAGACTTTTGTTCTTTGCGCCATCGCGTCTTTGCGTTATTGTTTTCCAATTTAACGAGAAAGGCGATAGAGACGCGAAGAGTGTTGTCAATCTCGGTCTTCACGTCTT
>DAOVGE010000094.1 GCA_030672605.1 Methanosarcinales archaeon | reverse complement strand
GCTTCCATGAGCGTGTCACTGAATATCACGCTCTGCCGATCAAAGAAGATCACATTGAAGTAGTCAGCAGGCGGGAGGTCTGCGATGATACCTGCAAAGACCCTCTGCACCTGCGCGATCTTGTTGCCACTCATCGAACCTGATTTATCGATCACAAAGATGATCTCCTTATCAAGAGCCGCGGTCCCGAGGTCTTCGACCGATGGCGAGAAGATGTGCATCAGGTAACCCTGTCCGCCGGTTTCGTAGAAGAGCATCTCGCCGCTTAACGATGTGCTGTCGGTTGTGAAGACAATTCTGAGATCTTGGTCAGGAAGTGCCTTCGCATCATACTTAACTCGCGCTTTTGTTGAAGAGAGGTACTTAACATTAGCCCCCTCAAACCCCGGGGTTTCCAGAGAGATAATCCGGTTCACTGATGTGACTGTTATGTTTACAGACAAATCAGGCACGCTGTGCGCCACATCGGTCTCTCGCAGCGACAGTGCATACTCGTACGCACCAAGCGTCTTTTTCACGGGCTGCTCGTAAGTCAGACGAACGATGATGCTCTGGTGGGGTTTAAAACTTAAGGAATAAGAGAATATGTTCTCCTTCTTCGTCTTTAATACGCCAGCCGTTCTTCCTTCCGAGACCGCAGCCTCAAACCGCTCATCTGCCTCTTTCTTAGGGAGCACGTCTGCTTCGTACTCGACGCCGTCGATTATTATAGTGAAGCTCGAGATAAATGCACCATCCGGTATCAGGAACCTGAACTCGTCGTCTGCTGCAGTATTGTGTGGGTTTGTGAGCTTCTCTTCAATGCTTGTTATAGCGTAGCCGTTGTTCACATCCGCAGTGATCCGCAGGTACTCGATTGTGGTGGGTGATGCGACGTGAGATACGGTTGGTTCAACATTCGATGATCCGTCTGAGTATAGATGGAAATCCGCGAGTTGAACCAGGTCGGCGTCAGTCCCTCTGAATATTCCCCGTACCTTCGCTTTGAAGATTATATATTCAATCCCATCAATGTCCGTTTCATAGATGTAGGTATCACCCTGACCTAACACATACGAATCAACTTCCTTACCATCTTTTAGTATACTCAACCAGACTTTTGGTGCCTCCAGATCTATCTGCATCACGGTAAGCACATACCCTTCGTATCCCATATCCCATGATTCACCTATAGTCAGTGTCTTATACTCCTCATTTCCGCTTTCCATCAGAAGATCTCCAGCGGTTGCGCCTGATATCTGGGCGCATCCTGCAAGTATCACAAGTGCGATCAGGCAGACGTGCGCCCACCCGATTCCTCCAAACGCTTTCGATGTCACTGTTTCCATTATCTTAATTCCGGATTGCATTTATATACCCTCCAATGTATTGTATCGGGTCTTACCCGTTTTTCTTTCGTAACAGAACCGCAGCAATCAACACCCCGATCAGCGCAAACAGCACACCAAAGCCAGGCACCTGCTTCTTTGTCGGAGTTGGTGTACTTGCACGTTCATCTGCAACACCCACCACCTCTACAGGTGTCACTACCACATACCCCCCCTCAACCACCTCCACAGGTGTTGTAGGCATCATATAAGGTTTGTTTTTCCCAAAAAGCGGTTGGGATGTGGGCACGATAATAATATCTGTGTCCGTCCCCCTGAATATCTTAGGGGCGGAATCAGAATCGGTGTACGCCCTGTCAGTATCATCATCAGCCGAAATAGCGGTTGCGCGGGTCGCATCCCCAGTCATATAGATCGTTGTCGGCGCCTCCACAAACAGCGATGTGTACGGAGTTACGAACCCAAACTCAAGAGAGAGTTCGGTAACTCCGGATACAAGCGAGTTCGTCTCGCCTTCGATTAGCATCCTATCCATCAGACGTCTGATCTTTGTGTATGCCCAGAGTTTCGGGATGAAAGCATTCTCGGAACCGGAAGCTACGGAAAACGTCTCATCAAACTCCCTCTTGCCAGTGCGAGTGACTGCATCGATTTTTGAGTCGATGCTTCCCGTGCCAGCAGGGTATCTGGCGAGTATGATTGCGTCCGAGCCTGCAAAGAGCGTGTTGTATCCAGTGTTCACGATATCAGACGAATCAACATCAGAGTAGCTGAAGTCCATATTGGTTATCACAGGCGTTGCTATCGTCTCGTAAAACGTATTGATCGCAGTCTCCGCATTCGTATTTGGGTAGAATCTCTCTGCTGTGCCGCAGTTCGCAAGAGAGAGCGCTCTTAAGAAATCGTAGTTCTCTTCGTCCTCGATCCCGAACGCGATCGTGAATACGGATACTTCTGCCTCATTTGCGGCTTTTACATTCTCTCTGATCACATACGGAGATGTTACGCCCGCGGTGGGCTCGCCATCGGTCAGGAAGACGATGATAGGCACCCGCCCGGTATCCGGTTCGAACATGCCAAGCGCAGTCAGCAGGGCATCATTGATGTTTGTGCTGCCTCCGCTCTCAAGCGTGTTCACAAAGTTTGCTGCCTCTGCCTTTGTCTGTGCATTTGCCACCATAAGCGCGTCTCGAAACACCATAACCTCATCGTCGAAGAAGATCACGTTGAAGTAGTCATCAGGCGGGAGGTCCGCGATGATGCCGGTGAACACATTCTTCACCTGCGTGATCTTGTCGCCGCTCATTGAGCCGGACCTGTCGATCACGAAGATGATCTCCTTACTGAGATTCGTGGTATTGAGGTCTGCAACTGATGGCGAGAAGACATGCATCAGGTACCCCTGCCCGCCAGTTCCATCGGTTTCGTGGAAGAGCATCTCACCATTAATCGATGTGCTGTCGGTTGTAAAGACGATTGTAAGATCCCGGTCAGGAAGCACATTTGCACCATACGTGACCCGTGCTTCCGTGGAGGAGATATATTTTGTTCTAGTCCCTTCAAATCCAGGTGTTTTAACATCTATGATCCGGTTTACTGATGTTACTGTTATATTTACGGACAGCTCGGGCACGTTATGTACTGCATCGGTCTCTCGCAGCGATAGCACATACTCATACTCACCGAGCATCTTTTTTACAGGTTGCTCATAAGTCAGACGGACGATGATGCTCTGATGAGGCGCAAAACTGAGGGAATGTGCGAATATATTCGCTTTCTCCGTCTTTAAAATACCCGCGGTCTTTCCTTCAGAGACTGCTTCCTCAAACCGCTCATCCGCCTCTTTCTTAGGGAGCACATCCGCGTCGTACTCGACCCCATCGATTACCAGGCAAAAACCCGAGATGAAAGCACCATCAGGGATCAGGAATCTGAACACGTCGTCTGTTGCAGTGTCGCGCGAATTGGTGAGCTTCTCTTCCACGGTGGTCACTGCATAGCCGTTCTTCACATCCGCAGTGATATGCAGGTAGTCGATAACAACGTACAGCGGACGATTATCATGCCGAATCGATTCGGCGTCCGGTGACCCGTCCGAATACAGGCGGAAATCTGTAAGTCTGACCGCGTCGACGTCATCCCCTCTAATTATCTTGATTTTCGTTTCGAAGATCGTATATGAGACCCCATCGACATCCACATTATATCTATAGGTATCACCATCCCTCACTGGCATCCGATCAACTATCACGCCACCTTTCGACATAACCAGCCCCTCCATCCGCATCACGGTAAGCGTATAACCCCCGTACCCCAGGTCCCGTGATTCGCCCACCTGCAATATCTCATCGCCACCCTCACCGCTTTCCATCAGAAGATCTCCGGCAGCTGCGTCTGATATCGGAGCGCATCCGCAAAACATTGTTAGTGCAATCAACGAGATGCATATCCATCCGAACATTTTCGATCTTGTTGTTTCCGACAACTGAATTCCAAATTCCATTTATATCGCCTCCTAAGAGTTGTATTCGGTCTTATCTATGTTTTCTATTAGTATTTCTCAGAATAATCACGATCAATAACCCGATCACTAAAAGCACCGCACTAAATCCTGGCAATCCAAGTATCCCGCCATTGTTGCCGGGTATGGTTGTTGTTACCGGTGTTGCCGGCGGCGGATGCACATCAGCAGACCGCACCCTGATCGGCAGCTCGAGCGTGTAATCCTCGGCAGTTCCAATATCGTCTCCGAAGTAGTAGACCACCCTCCCTTCCACGGTGAAGTTGCCGACCTGGTTTGCAACGATCGCAACCTCGATATTCCTGCCAACACCAGGCGCAATCTCGTAATCTGATGTGAACTGCCCGGCTCCTGACATGGCAAACCCGGAAGAGGTAACGCTCATGCCGGACGGCGGGATTACGATCACCTGGACATGCATCACCGGCTTTGTTATCAGGTTTACAGCCGAGAGCTTGAGCAGGATGTTATCCCCGATCACAACATCGGTCCGCTCGCCGTGCAGCTTCACGCTTGCGTTCTGTGGCGCGGTGGGTAGCAGCCCCGCCGATGCGACGACTGTGAGCGTTGCACTATCCGATCTCGCGGTGTGGTGCTCTCCACGCTCGTCAGAATACGAGACCTCTGCCGGATCCAGGTTAAACGTGCCGCTCGCATGTGGCTTTATGACATACTGAAGCGTCCGGGACTCGTCTGGCTTGAGCAGCGGATACTCTGCATGTACAGAACCGCTCATCAACTTGAAACCTATTGGAACGAAATCCGTAACCACGATATCCCTGATCTCGCCAGTCCCGGTCGCTCCTGCGTTTCGCACAGTCACAGTCACCGTCGTCGTGTCCCCTTCCTCAATCGTATGCGGCGAGGGTACTTTTGTCACAGGGAGCGATGTTGCAGGGTATATCTCAACCCGAAGCGCTCCCGCGTTGTCGTCGTACCCGCCACGCTCGCCTGTCGTGAGGCAGTCAAAGATGCTGAACCTGATCTTCTTCCCGTCTCCAGTGCGGTAGAATGTGTACGTGTGATTCTCAACATCGCTTACTGCTGCGCTTGCCCGCTCACCATTGAATTCGATGGAGTTGAACGGGTCGTCGTATGCATTCCCCCGCCCCATCCGAAACTGGGCATCTGCCCAGCCCCAGTCTTTACCCCTCCTGAACTGGAAGACGCCAGAGACCACAATTCTGTATTCACGGTCTTTCTCAAGGACTATTGATGATTCGACCGATGAACCAGTGTCTTTTGGTCCGAGCGCGTAGACCTGGATCGTGTCGAGTGGGGGGTCTGTAGATGCGGATCCTTGTGTCGCTAATATGATCAGCAGTAGTATAATGCTGCTGAGAGCTACTTCCTGTATTCGATATCTTCTATACACTTTCCATAACCTCTCTTATTGCAAGCAGATTCAACTTCGACTGTGCTCTCAGCTCCTTATTTACAGAATCCGCAAAAATAATGTTTTTCCCTACAAGAAACTCGATTTCATCGCTTATATATTTATATCCTACTTTCTCCTTCCCGATAAATTCTGAAAGCACCCCCATCACCGGGTCAAACATCCCCTTATCTCTCGCTTCCAGCGAATACACAATCTCTTCTATCTGCCCCTTTCTTATCTTGAGCATCTCCTCTGCCTTTCCTTTTCGATTGTCCTGTGCACTCACAAGCTCAACCAGGCATATCGGCTTGCCGCCGCAGTATTTCCACGCAACCGCCACCTCATCATCGCTAAATCCATATTCATCCAGGAATGCAGTTGTCGTTTCCTCGTCGAAGTCATCCACCAGCAGATATCTGCACCGATCATTTAGCATCGCCTCACTGTAAATCTGTTCTATGAACAACGAATCGGAAGTCATCACGAATACGTGCGCCAGGTGCTTCTCCTTCGTCAGGTCTATGAAAAAGTTGAAGAGTTCATAAATGAGAAAACCATTCACTTTCACATCCCCAATCTTCTGCAATTCATCCAAAACCAATACCGGTTGCTTGCCAGCGCTCTTCACTTCTTCAAAGAGTTTGATTATATATGAGAATGCGTTCTTCGGCTTATTGTCCTTGAAAACATAATCCAGAAACTCCTTATTTATTGGTATCCCTGCAACCTTTGTAACGGATGAAACCAGCTCCGCAAGCGTCTCCTTCCTCTTCTGTTTCGTCCCATCAGTCTCCATCTCCATCTCAAAGAGCGACTCGATAAACTCATCATAACTCGATAAGAATTTAGTCCTGAGATTTATGTAGAACGGGGCATAAGCTTCTGGCAGTTCTTCGATCAGGTGGCTGACGAGCGTGGTTTTTCCAGAGTTTATCGGTCCGTAAATGAAAGTGATCAAGGACGGCTCTGCATGCAGTATCGACCGTATTTCTTTTATCTCATTCTCACGATTGTGAAATTCGATTCTTCTCATATTCTCCTCCTCAGATATGCCGCCAATAATCCGGTGATCGTAACCACCGCCGCGAATCCGGGTGCACTCGATCCTTTCTCCTTCGATCCCGACGTGTCCACCGTCTGCTCCGGCTCTGCCCGCACCGTGATCGGCAGGATAAGTGTGTGATCCTCAGCATCATCGCGATCATCGCCGAAGTAGTAGATGATCCTGCCGTTCACATCGAAATCGCCGACCTGATTCGACCGTATCGCAACCTCGATATCCTTGCCGCTTCCCGGCTCAAGTTCGTAGGTGGTCGTGTACTGCCCGGCTCCGGACTTGGCGAAAGCAGAGGAGGTGACGCTCATGCCGGACGGCGGGATGATTATGACCTGAACATGCATCGTAGGTTTGGTGATCAGGTTCACAGCAGAGAGTTTGAGCAGGATATCCTCGCCAAGCACGACACTGGTCTTCTCGCCGTGAAGCTGCACGCTTGCGGTTGAGACTGACGGGTTGCTGCGGGATGTGCCGCCAGCAGTGCTGCCCTCTGTAGACGGGATGACCTTGATGGATGCGGGTTCTGATAACGCCTCCTGGATGTTTCCGTCCTCGTCTGCGTATGTTATCGTGGCAGGATCAAGCGTGAAGGTGCCGCTCTCCTTTGCTGAGATTGTGTACTGGAGGTCTCTTGTCTCGCCGGGTCGGATCAGATCATAGCGCTTCGGATTCGGGAAGTCGCCGGAGACGAGATCGAAACTGGAGTGGATCGTATCGGTGATCTCGATGTCGGTCGCGTCTGTGGTGCCGGAGTTTTCTATGGCTACGGTGATCACGGCCTCCTGGAACTGGCGGATGGAGTGGGGAGTGGGGAATTTGGTGATGAAGAGAGCCGACGATCTGGGTGCTTCAAGAGTTACTGAGGGTTCTGGATATGTATATTTGCAAACTCTCAGATTATTTATTTGGACATAATCTAAATATGGGTGGTTTGTGTTGCAAGCTCCTGCTGTTAACGCTATCGTGCTCACTTGGGTGGATGACGTGTAAGAATCTACTACCATATCATTTATTTTTGCCATATAGCTATTGCCATCCCTAACAATCGAGAATTTCGCCTCATCTCCACTATCCACCTCTGAAGCGTAATTATAGCCGGTGTCACTGACAACATATCTTCGAGGCACAACTCCACCAGCCCAAGCATCAAGATGTGCTATATAGTAAATTATGGTGCTGTCAGTAGTAATAACCGCCACACCACCTTCACTCGCCTCCGCAGCAGTGATGTCACTGATTTTTGAATCCCATTCAAGAATAAAAGAATTGAGCGGAGTCCACTTTGCTTGATGCTGACTTCCTGTATCTGTTCCATCATAAATCCAATGTGGATGAGGATTGCCGCCACCTTTAGTTGCGCCTTCAAATCTGAAGAAATTGTTTATTGTATGGTCGATATTATTTACTGCGTCTTCATGCCATTTGTTGATATCCAGCACAGTTCCAGAAAAATCATCAAAAAACTCAAACACTTCATCCCCATCACTCCCACTCTCCGCACCCGGATTCCCGTACCACATCGTAATCCCAGTCTCGCCATTCGCAGGAATCAGAGGTACCTTCACCCAGATCATCGCGTGCTCAGACCCCGCATCGAATTCCTCGATCCAGTAGCTCAATTCACGCCCGTCCGCATCCGTGAATCTGATATCATCACCATCTACTTCTGCTTCTCCTATAAATTCATTGCCCGATAACTCCACCCGCACCTGATAATCGCGGAGCGTCTCGCCAGAGTTCTCCTGAATCGCAATCTCTTGCTGGTATTGCCAGCCCTCCATCCCGGCAGATGCTGATGCCGGCATCGCCGCAAGCAGCAGCAGACCGGCAGCCAAAACCACGATCATCTCACACATCCTTCATCACCTCGCGCACCGCAAGCATATCCAGCTTCGACTGCGGCTTCATCACCATCGCAAGTGGGTCGACAAAAATGATGTTATTTTTTACAAGATAGCTTATCTCCGGCGTAATATACCCATACTCACAATCTGCGTTATCCTTTAACTTTGATAACTCTTCTACCACTTTATCATAGACGACTTCGTGAAGTCCCCCCCGAAACTCGATTTCCACCCCATAAGCCTCGAGCGAATTTAATAATTCACCTACTTGGCTTGTTCTGATTTTTAGCATCTTCGCAACCATCTCCCCTACATCGTCCACCCTTGCCAGTTCTACAAGGTAAACTGGCTTACCTCCACAACAATTCCATGCAAGTTCCTTCTCCATACTGTCAAACCCATACATATCAAAAAAATCAAGGGTTGTATCCTTATCGAAATCATTCACCAGCAGATACCTGCATCTCCCTTGTAACATCGCCTCATTGTAAATCTGCTCAATGAATAGTGAGTCGGATGTTACCACGAAGACGTGCGCCAGATGCAACTCTTTCGTTAAGTCAATGAAAAAGTTGAACAGTTCGTAAACGAGAAAACCATTCACTTTCACATCCCCGATCTTCTGCAACTCATCCAAAATCAACACAGGCTGCTTCCCTGTTGCCTTCACCTCTTCAAAGAGTTTGATTATGTACGAAAAGGCATTCTTTGGTTTATTGTCCTTGAAAACATAATCCAGAAACGCCTTGTTTATCGGTATGCCTGCTACCTTCGTGACAGACGAAACCAGCTCAGCGAGCGTCTCTTTCCCCTTCTTAAGCGCCCCATCGGACTCCATCTCCATCTCGAACAACGACTCGATGAAATCATCGTAACTCGATAAGAATTTAGTCCTTAAGTTTATGTAGAAGACAACGTACTCATCCGGCAGTTCCTTTATCGTATGAGTGATTAATTCGGTCTTTCCACTGTTTATCGGTCCGTAGATAAAGGTGATCAGGGTTGGTCGGTTGTCCAGTATCGCACGGATCTCTTTTGTCTCCCTTTCACGGTTGTGAAATTCTATGTTTCTCATGCTCTTTTCCTCCTCAGATATGCCACCAATAATCCGATGATTGCAACCACCGCCGCGAATCCGGGCGTACTCGATCCTTTCTCCTTCGATCCCGACGTGTCCACCGTCTGCTCCGGCTCTGCCCGCACCGTGATCGGCAGGGTGAGCGTGTGATCCTCAGCATCCTCCCGGTCATCACCGAAGTAGTAGAT
>DAOVGE010000166.1 GCA_030672605.1 Methanosarcinales archaeon | reverse complement strand
CATTGACCCACGCCCAGACAACTACGGTGTAGTCCGAAGTGCCCATGTTCAGGTTGGGAGCTACCGGTATAGAGACGTAATTGGTACCGTTAAAGAATAGCGCACCGCCCTCGATGCCGGGCACCCGCTCTGCCTCATTGATGATCCGTCCATGGTTACCATCGATGCAGTCAATGACTACTGAGCCGCTGGTTTCATTGAATCTCCACCATGAGATAGGACCTCTATCCTTTGGTTTCGACTCGTTGTATTTTTCCAGGATCTCTTCAGCAGTTAACGCTTCACCGCATACCGCTACTTCGTCGATTATACCTACGATTGGTTGTGTTTTATTATCATCATCAGAGCATCCTATCATCAGGGGATTCGAAGAGATGCTGATGGTTTTTCCTCCGGTATCACTTTGACCTTCGAGAATTCCATCGATATAGACCTTTAACGCTGTGCCATCGTAGGTCCCGACCACATAATGCCATGTATCGTCGGTGATGATCGTGGTACTATTTGTCCAGTAGTGGGTGTGATTAGCATCATCCGCATAGAACTCAAGAAGGACAGTATTCTTCGCTGAATAGTCAGTATGATGAGGTTCCCTCCAAAATCTATTCATGCTATATCCATATTCGTATTTGGAACTAAATTTGTCTATGATTCTACCATATTGGTCGTCTGGCTGAGTCGAATCCAATTTTACCCACGCTTCAAGCGTAAACCCGTCTGTAAAGCGCAAATTCGCATTGTTCCCGCAAGTAACATACTCATTACAACTGAAATAACCTGAAGTTCCATAGAATCTCAGCGCAGAACCATTGATGCCTGGCACCCATGTTGCACCAACGATCGTTCCGTTATTGTCGCCATAACCGGAATCTTTGGCTTTGTTGCCACTACCTTCATTGAATTTCCACCATGAAAGCGGGCATCCTTCTGGCGTCGGTGTTGGTGTTGGTGTCGGCGTCGGTGTTACCGTCGCTGTTGCAGTAGGCGCCACCTCCTCTCCGAGAAGCGTGCCTTGCGCGATCACAACACCGGCTCCGGCATGAACGATGACCGCACCCACATAATCATTTTTATTGATGGTGATGTTCCATTCTTTAGACGCATTGATCGGAATTATATCCCCAAGCCCCCATCCCGGGTTTTCATAGATTGGAGCAAGATCGTCAGGCGAGAGTTCCGCGTGGGTTCCGTTCAGGTTCAGGATTATCTTTAGGTATTCGGACTCGATGAGCTCGCCGCCGTCGTGCCTGAAGTAGATGGTGTCCGTACCGACATCCACCCAGCCGTCGATATCTACCTGTGGCCGGTCTGCAGGTCCCTGATACGATAGTACGATGATTACCAATAAACCAAACGCAACAACGGCAATCGTTATCATCATCATCTCCCCGATTATCTCGGAGATCGCATCGCAGTCCTGTGTGAATGTTCCAGTACGTTTTTTCATCGGAATATCCCCCAATCTTCTAAATTAGTATTATAAACACCCCGTAAGAGACAAGCATCATGGCAGCCGAGTGCTTAAGCCCTGCCGAGACATACCCAGTCCCCATCTTTCCGGCAACAAGTCCGGAGAAGAACCCCTGGATGAGTGCTGCATGGAAGAAAAGCATCGTATACTCTGTTATGTCAAATCCGCTTGTAAGCGGCATCCCTTGCACGGCTTCATCCATCGATTGCGGCATTGCGCTAAGGAAATAGACGACAAGTATGTACACGGTGAATAGGAATACAAAGAACGATATGTAGATGATGAAGACGTATACGAACATCTCAGCAGAGCGTTCCTTCTTCATCTGCTTCTGGATGTCCGCATCAGTAGCTGCTATGTTGAGCACGCTTCTGACATCGCTTGTGGATTCGCTCGCCTTCACGATAAGTGTGATCACGCGGCTTGTCATGCTGGTCCGGATGCGGTACTCGAATTTCGTGAGCGCAACCACCAGGTTTGCACCCCACGAGACATCCTCCACCATCCGCTTCACGTCGGAGTGGAGTATTCCTATCTTTGCCTTGGCAACCATAGCAATGGCATCCACGAGCAAGATTCCTGCCGCGTTGACACTTGCCAGTCTCTTTAAAAACTCAGGAATCTGGTCTTCGATCTTCTGTATCCGGATGCTCCGAAGTTCATAGAATATTATGAAGGGTGTGAGCAGGAGCAGGACAGCGAAGAATATGTAATCATCAAGCGCGATCACAGTCTCGATGGTCTCGAGACGCATGAGCCCGACCGACGTTCCGATATTGATCTGGCGCAGTTCGTGGGAATGTGTAGCAAGGTATCCGATAGCAAGCGGGGCACTTAATAAAAACGCGTACTTTGGCTTGTAGCGCATTACCCGGAACGGGTGTGTGACCGCATCCACAAATCCGGATAGTTTCTTGTAGAGCCGGATCCGCTTTATCATTTTGGTGTACTCTTCGGTCGGCGGTTTTACGCGGATATCATCGAAGATTCCCAACTCCTTTTTGGTTATGAACTCCCTTGGCGGTCTATTGCTCTCGCCTGATATCATGTCGAGGAGAAGAAGGAAGAATCCGGTGCCAAAGGGGATTATCGCATACACCAGTGCATAGAGGACGATCGTTGTGCCCGAAGACATCAGTCCGAGCACGGCAAGAATCGTCATCAGAAAGAGAGGTCCAACCACAAAGACCGAGATGTAAACCTCAGCTAAGATCCCGAGCGTCTCAAGAAAATTGCGCTGCTCCCGGGTTGCAATGGAACGATACTGGTCGGTCTTGCTCTTGAGGTATTCGGTGACGTCGCCGCCGCTTGAGACGATGGATATCATACCATCGATGAAGTCCTTGAACTGTTCGGACGCGGTCCTTGCACTTGCAGTCCGGAGCGCAGTGATCAGGTCCTGACCAAAGTACTCCATGTCCTTTACGATGTACCCGAACTCCTCGGCGGCAGCGCCATAGACATGCGTATAGCCGCTTAAGGATTTGAATATCTCGAAGAGGTTCATGCCGCCTCCGCGGCTGAGTGCATAGAGATAGGCGGTTACGTGTGGGAGCGACTGGTCGATAAACGATTTGCGAACGCCCACTTTCGTTGCCGGGATCGTTCTGAATACAAAGTAAGTGATGTAGAAGACAAGCGCAAATAGCAGCAGTCCTGCCACCGATGATAAGATCTCGGTCAGGTGCGCTTCCACAAAGTAAGGTGCATCGATACCAGAAGGGATACTAACCGCACTGAACAAGTGAAGTCCTACAAGGACTCCCGCGATCGCAGCAACCTGCCCCGCAGCGATCGAATAAAGATACGCTGACGAGACGTACTGGTCTATTGGCACCGGAATTCGCGCCCTTCGTAGCCGTACCTGAAGCTTGCTATATCTTGAACTTTCGCGGACTCTCCTGCCAAAGATCCGGTATGCGGTGTTGGCAACGACGCTCATATAACCCCAAAAATTATATATGCTGCGAGATCATCTCCTGCAAGTTGTCATCTTTGATCGCCTCAAGAACCTGTTCCGGATTTACCGCGTATGCCTGCACGACAAGCGATACGCTGATATAATCCCGCATCCCCTTCCCGCGCATGTAATCGAGGATCTTCCCGCGGCCCGCAAGTTCGCTAGCCAGCTTGTCCTGCTTCCATCCTCTCGACTGCATGATGCTGTTTAACACGTAGGATTCGCCAGCCTGTTTGAACGTATCTGCCGCCGGGTCCCAGTGGTAGATTTCGTTTATCCGGATATTTCCGGTCTTTGCGTCAAGTCCGGTCACTTCTACAATGGAATTGCTCCGCCTGACCCGCACCTCGTTGACATAAGTCTGCACCTGGATGCAGACGATATCGAGCGACTGTAACATCGCGTGCGGGACGTTGATGGGCTCGTTTTCGAGCCGGTTTACGACGGTCTGCACATCGCCTGCATGCATGGTCGAGTACGTGGTATGACCTGTAGACATCGCCTGAAAGAGCGTCAGCGCCTCCTCGCCGCGCACCTCGCCTACAATGATGTACTCAGGTCGCTGCCTGAGAGCGGCTTTTAAGAGGTCGTACATCGAGACCGCTCCTGTCCCGCCTGTAAACGACTTTCTGGTGACGCCAGCGATCCAGTTCTCGTGGTGCAGCATCAGTTCACGCGTATCCTCAATCGATATCACTTTTGCAAGAGGGGGTATGAAGAGGGAGGTTGCATTTAAGATCGATGTCTTTCCTGACGCTGTTCCGCCGGCAAAGATGATGCTCTTGCCGTTCTCTATCGCCAGCCAGAAGTACGCCAGCATATCGATGCTGCACGTCCTGAAACCGATCAGGTCGATCGGTGTGATTGGATCCCCTTTGAACTTGCGAATGGTAAACGAACTGCCGCGGGTCGTAACCTCCCTGCCAAGCGTCGCCTGCAACCGTGAACCGTCAGTCATCGTCGCATCCACCATCGGTTCACCGATCGATATCTGCTTGCCGCTCTTCTGGCACATCTTGATCACGAATGAGTTCAATTCAAGCTCCTCAAAGACGACGTTTGTCATGATGTTCCTGTACTTCGTATGGTAGAGGAAGACCGGTACACCGACGCCGTCGCAGGAGACATCCTCTATGTACGGGTCTGAGAGCAGGGGATTGATCTTTTCGTAGCCATCGAAGTTCCGGTGCAGGTAATACATGATCCTGTGCATCGATGCGACATCGAGCGATGTGTGGTAGCACTCGAAGAGAGCGAGCGTCTTATCTGCCAGAACCGCATTCTTATCCAACTTTGAAGTGTCCGTCAGTGTCAGGACATCCTGCAGGTCTTCGTATACCTGCTCGAGTATCTCTTTCTCATACGTGGTGAGCGATGGCTCAACCACATAATAATGCAACATCCTGGTGTCATCAAGGATGCTTACGAATGCATACGGCTCATCCACCCAGTAGCGTTCAATCTCGGTGTGACCATCAGGCACCTCGAACTCTACAAGGGGTTCGTGAATATTCGGATCATACGCAGGGAGGGCTTTTAGCTCCTTATGCCAGATGCGCTCCCATTTCTCCTTGATGGTCTCTGTCAGCGTCTGTACTTCGGCAACTTCCACTTCTATTGCGGCATCTTCGGTCGTATCTCTGGTGATTGTCCCCCGCCTCCCTCGTAGTTATATTATGCCTACATGATCTTAAAGATACATGCCTCATCTCCGTTTCCGATCGTGGTCTGCACCTCCACCTCCAGGTTGCCAGGTGCTCTTGCAGCGATCCTTGCGAATATGCCTCTTGTGAGGTTGCAGAGAATCGGATTCCTGCGGGCTTCATCCGCACCCCATGGGCACACTGTTCCTTTGACAACGCAAGCATTCCTGCCAGCGGATTCTTCGATTGAAAAGCTCCCGCCGAGCTGGTTCATCACGCTTGCACAGATCGCCCCGATGCTTATAGGATCGGTCATCCCCTCGCCGAGTGGATACATCTCACTTATGGTCTTCTCAACCATCTCGGTCATCTGGTAGATCATAACCTTCTTCTGCTCCGGAGGAAGCGGCTGGAGCAGCACGGGAATCATCGCAGCAAGAATGCTTCTTATGCGGTTCTGCATCTCAAGCGTGTCGCGTTCCGAGAGCAGGTTGTCATGCATCTCTTTTGTGTGCAGGAGCGACTTTACCCGCGATATCAATTCTTCCTTGTTAACCGGCTTTGTGAGGAACTCATCTGACCCGGAATCGCTCCCCTTTATCCGGTCACTGACATCAGAGAGCGCGGTTACCATGACGATCGGTATGAACTGGGTGGCGGGATCACTCTTCAGCCGCTTGCTGACCTCATAGCCGTCCATGCCCGGCATCATAATGTCAAGTAGTATGAGGTCAGGCTTCTCAGCCTTCACAACCTCGAGAGCCTCCTCGCCGCTGCATGCGGAGATAACATCATAGTCAAGTGATAGATACGCATCCAGCAGTTCCACGTTCATCGGTTCGTCATCCACAGCCAGTATCTTCGGTCGCATCTCTTCAGCCATGATCCACCTTCACTCCCTTTGCAGCATCATTTCAGATACTGCTCGACTGTTGGCTTGAACTCGTGAACATCAATAGGCTTTGAGATATATCCCGCACACCCGGCTTCGACGAACCGCTCCGCATCTCCAGCCATTGCATGTGCGGTCAGCGCCACGACCGGCATATCGGCAGTCTCAGGGTCGCTCTTGAGTTTCTTCAGAATCTCCGACCCATCCATCTCAGGAAGTTGCATATCAAGGAGTATCAGGTCAAATTCTATCTGCTTGACAAATTCAAGTGCTTCGAACCCGTCCTCCGCACCCGTCACATCGTATCCATACACTTCCAGCAGGTCAACTGCGAGTTCCATATTCAGCGGGTTGTCCTCGACAACCAGTATATGTTTCATTTGCTTTTATCCCTCCTCTTTGTTGTGATCTTCATGATCTTCTCTATCAGTTCGCTCCCGGAAAACGTTCCCTTCTGCATGATTGGGATCACACCGTTGCTCAACTGCTTCACATCGTCGTCTGTTATGTCTTTTGCTGTGCAGATGATTACAGGGATGTTCTTTGTCTCGGGATTGGCACGGATTCTGGATAATACCTCAAATCCGCTGACAACCGGCATCACCAGGTCAAGTACCAGTACGTCAGGATGTTCGCTAAACGCGATGTCCAGTCCTTCCTGCCCGCCGTACGCCCGTATCACGTCAAAGCCAGCAGGCTCGATCATCGATGCGATCAGTTCAACGGCAGCGGGCTCATCATCCACAACAAGCACCTTCGGCACAACGACCCCCAGCACTCCTTTAAGCGAGCCCAGTGTGCCGAGGAGCGCATCCTTGTCGACCGGTTTGGACAGATAATCGATTGCGCCAAGCGAAAACCCGAGCGTCTTCGTATCCACCATCGAGACCACGACCACCGGAATCGTGCTGGTCTCGGGATTGTACTTCAGGTATTTGAGCACACTCCATCCGTTCATCCCGGACAGCATGATGTCCAGCGTGATTGCTGCCAGGTCAAGCTTCTGCGCAATCGCCAGCGCATCTTTGCCGTTGTATGCATGAACAACCCGGCATCCTGCGTCGGTGAGTGTGACCGTCAAGAGTTCACTTGCATCCAAATCATCCTCAACAACCAGTACCAGTGGCTCATCCCCGCTCGCACCGGCTGGCGCGGTTATCTCCGGAATCCGAGTCTCTTCGACCGCTCCTGCATCCCCGGTCGCTCCAGTCTCTCTGACCTCCTGGGTAGCCACTGTGCCCCCTGGTGCAGACACTGCGGGCGTATCAGACACCTCTCGTGTTTCCGGCATCACTGGCGTTTTTGCTGTTTCCGGTGTTTCCGGTGTTTTCGGCGTCGCAGAGGTCTCAGGCGTTCCGGCTTCCGCATTGCCCGCAACAGGCATCGTGAATATAAACGTGCTGCCCCTGTCAGGCTCACTCTCTATCCATATCTTGCCGCCGTGCAGCTCCACAAACTGCTTGACAAGAGAGAGACCTAAGCCCGTTCCGCCGTGCTTCCGAGACGTGGACGAGTCTGCCTGCACAAAGGGCTGGAACAGTTTTTTGGCAGCCTCAGGTGAGACCCCGATTCCGGTGTCAGTTACCGAAATCTGCGCCATTTCCCCTTTACGCTGCCCGTCAATCGTGATCGATCCGCCATCCGGCGTAAACTTGATTGCGTTGCTCAGAAGGTTGTAGAGAATCTGCTTGAACTTGCTCACGTCCCCGTTGATCGTTGTGAGTTCGGGTTCGACCGTGACAGCTATCCTGATCTTCTTCTTTGCGGCAATCGACAGAACCAGGGTCTTTGCATCCTCAAGCACCGTCTGAACATCGAAATTAACATACTCCAGTTCCACCTTCCCCGCCTCAACCTTCGAGAGATCGAGTATGTCATTGATGAGCTGCAACAGGTGCTTGCCGCTTGTAAGGACGTTCTTTGCGTATTTCGACTGCTTCTCATTGAGCGTGCCGAATGTCTCATCATGCAGGATCTCTGAAAAACCGATGATCGAGTTTAACGGGGTTCTCAGTTCATGGCTCATGTTTGCAAGGAACTCGGACTTTGTCTTGCTGGCTGCCGCAAGTTCCCGCGATGTCATCTCAAGCTCATCGCGCTGGTTCTTAAGCGTGGCTGCCATCTCCTGCGTCTGTATGTATGACTGCGCGTTGTGCACAGCCACAGCAAGCTGGTAGACGACACGTTTTATGAATCCGAGCACATCAGGCGTGACCACGCCGACATGACCTGTGACTATGACTCCGAGCAGCATCTCATTAAATATCATCGGGGTGCTGACGATTGTCTCAGGCGCAACTTCGCACAAACCTGCTTCCAGCCCGTAGATCGTGTCTTCCGGAATGTCGGTCACAACAACCATCTCCTTCTCAAGAGCAGTCTGCCCCGGGATGCCTTCACCGTGCGAGAACTTCCGCACTGAAACCACATCGTCCGTGCATCTGGTGACCGCGGGTACAAGCAGCTTGTTTTTGGCGTCGTACATGTAGATCACGCCCACAGGCGCACTGGTGTATCTCATAAGAAGGCGCAAGCCCTCTGTCAAAACCACATTCAGGTCTATGGACTTTCCGAGCGCAGTCAGGATATCGGTGTATGCCGCCTCCATCTCCCGCTTCACCGCGAGACTCTCCTCAGCCACCATCCGCTCGACGATCTCAGTCTCGGACCGCTCAATTGCCTCGCTGAGCTCTTTTGTTCTCTCCTCTACCTTCTCTTCAAGATTTGAACGGGACTCACTCAGTTCGGTACTCAGCAGGTTGAACTCATCTGCAAAGAGTTCGATCTCATCACCGGTCTTGATATTGATCTCATAATCGAGGTTGCCGCCCCTCACCGCTCTGAGACCGCGATGCAGATCAGAGATGGGCTTTGATATCGTCCCTGCCACAAAGATAGATGCCACCACCCCTATCAACAGAAGGACGATGATTGCCAGCGACATCGTATCACTCAACCTCGCAACCGACGCAAACGCTTCTTTCTCGCTCATCTCTGCAAGCAGGTACCATTCCATCTCTGGCAGGTATGTGTGAAATCTGAGAACATCCGTACCCAGATAATTCCGGGTCAAAACCGCGCTAGCCCCATCTGCGCTTACATGCCCCACATCAACCCTCTGTTGTAAGAATGTGCCGTTTGCAAACATTGCTGGCGTTATCATGTAGCCATCCCTGTTCACGAGATATATCTCCCCGGTGTCCCCAAGACCGGTTCTGTCTGTTGTGATCTCAAAGATCTCCTTTTTTACATCAAAATTTACCACAGCAACCCCTGAAAATTCATCATTCACCAGAATCGGTGATGCCACACTCATAACAGGATCCCCTGTGAAACGGGATGTGTGAATATCCGTGATGTATGTCCCGGATCGTCCGTTCAGGAAGAGATCATCGGTTTTTGCGCCAAGCCCGACGTCGTCATGGCTGGAGACGATCACCGTGCCGTTTCTATCCAGTATTCTGATCCGGGAAATCCTGACATCAGTCAGTATCGTGTTTCGTATCCTCCGGTCAGCCTGCTCCGTCCTCCTGACCAGGTCCTTGCTTTCATCCACCGCATCGCTGAACGCGTTTTCGGCTGCCAGCATTTCGACGGTCTGCCTGTACCCTGCGAGAACCGTCTCGATATGGTTCGCTCTCGATTGCGCAGTGGCGGTCAGGTGATCATAAACCTGCTCCTGCGCGATCTCCTTTGAGATCGTCTGGCTGACAAGGGATACAACCGTCCCGGTAACCATGATGAACGCGATCAGGATTGTAACAAGCTTGACCTGGATCTTCATTATACTCTTTGCCACCCGTCCCCCGTTTCACGCACAACCGTGTTCACATCTATTCGTTTTTCGACCCGGATTTGCGGATCTTGATCCCTTCGGAGGTTATATCGAAGACAGACAATTCCAGCGAGAGTTTTGTGCTGCGCATCTTCGGAATATCCAGATACCGCTCCCGCACCCCGGTATAGGGGTTCTCTTTCATCATGAGTTTAATGGAACCGTACGCTGAGTATTCTGCAATTCCATGGGTCAAATTATGGGCAGCATCGTCCATAACCATCAGTGTGGTGCAGCCCTTGCTTGTGAGTAGGCGGCTTATCATGTCGAGTATGTCCCGAAACTCCTTGACGTCTATGTTCAGTGCAAAGACCCCCATATTATCAATAACTACAACATCAATATCATCCGGCACCAGTTTCAACTGCTCAAGCAGGTTGATCTCGGTCGTCTCAAACCCAAAACCAAGCTGTGCTGACATCTCTGCGCTTTCTGTCCTGGTCTCAAAGACGCGCTCGATTCTAAGCTGTCCGGAATCAAGATACGGCTTTAAATTGAGTCCGAGAATCTCAGCCTGTATGAGTATATCTTCAGGCGATTCTTCTGTTGCGATATGCATGCACTTCTTGCCATCGATTACGGATCTTTGGACGAAGTGCAGTCCGAATATGGTCTTTCCGGCACCGGGTGTACCTGTCAACAGTATCGCTCTCCCTTTCGGGTAGCCTCCGCTCAGTTTCGCGTCCAGTTCAGATATCCCTGTTGATACACGCTCCATTTAGTCACCCAAACCCAGCGTTGTGCAACCGCACATCACACGGTAATATATCTCATACAATCGCATATAAATATATCACAGAAAACCCACAGCCAGCCGCACGCCCCAAGCGACGACTACGAAATCTCTGATCACATCCTCGCCATATTGGGCAGGATGGGACTGTCACGCCATCTGGAGTTACAGGAGATTCCATGAATCTGTTCAAGTGAGTTGTAGGTAAAATCTGTGTAATTAGTGTTCATCTGTGGCTAAAATCTTTTATCAGACACATATTTTACAGATAGACACAGATTAAATGTTATTTGCCCAAGAGATATATTCATTCAAGAGATTTCATACTATAT
Organism: Methanosarcinales archaeon; assembly: GCA_030672605.1. Taxonomy (GTDB): domain Archaea; phylum Halobacteriota; class Methanosarcinia; order Methanosarcinales; family Methanogasteraceae; genus Methanogaster_C. The sequence goes on along the minus strand of DAOVGE010000166.1, from coordinate 243 downwards.
TGGGGTTTATCCGACCGCACCACCGACGAGGATACGACCCAAACATCAAGTAATGTGACAGCCCCCCCTTCCGCAAAGTTTATATAGAATGGTATCTCATAATGATAATAATGATGAGGTAAGCAACTGCGTGCGTGTGGCACACAAAATCCCTTGTCATTACAACAGGTGGAAAGAGCGGTTGCACAATCCGTGTACGCACCCCTGGGGAATGTGGACGACATCCTGATCAACCACATGACA
>DAOVGE010000178.1 GCA_030672605.1 Methanosarcinales archaeon | reverse complement strand
CAATAGATCAGATATGGGCGATGCGAACACGGTTCTTGCAGGTGCGCTTGCTGCCTCAAAGCTTCATATCGAGGTTTCGGATGCGAGGTACAATCCGGATGCTGGCGAAAAACGATGGATATGTGAGAGAATGTATTCGATATGGTGGTCTGTGAATGTGGTTTGAGATACTCAAATCAAGAAAGCCCCTTCGGGGCAAAATTGACTGATGTTTTCACAGCGCACATCTGACTTGACTTTGTCAGATTACCCACTCATTCAAGCGCTTGATGTTGGTTTTGTTTTCCAAACAGTTTTGGGTCATGCCACCGCTCGCTGTTGATTTATCTGTAATGTGACAAGTAGAAGTAGTTACCTTTGGTTTTTGTAGACACACAATATAAAACGAAAGCTAGGAAATCAACTTTTCTATTTCAGTTGCGAGAGAAGGACATGCGTTTATACTTTCCTATACATACATCTGACATTCCGCACGTGTTTTTGCAAAAAGATATATTTTTTGTAAATGGCGAATAGTGACTATTGCTTACGATTTTGGGTTTTTGAAGATAATCAATTTATTAAAATACATATTTTTTACATAAACATGTAAAGCATCCACTGTTGAAATTGGGTGGGTTGTGCCACCACAGTATAAAAATAATATTTTTCAGATATTTAAAACCGCCATCAGTAGAAATTATGGAAAATAAATGACAACCTGCGGAATGTGAGATACATGAACAAAAATGGCAAGATTTTGGGATGTGGAACTCACCCAAATATGGGGAGTTTTCATCACCCCACGATACACCCCCTGCATATCGCACATGCATTATTATTTTTCACTCACCTGAGCACGGGTTGCTTCAGGCACGTGACATAGTTTGCCAGCAGCATCGCATCTGCGATGTTCACCACACCATCGCCGGTGACATCGCCGTTTCGCATCACGACCAGTTGCACGCTCTCAGACATGTTGGTGTAACCATGAATATCGGTCGCACACACATTGAGGGCATAAGTCCGGGGCAGCGTCCCGGCCTAATGCATTCGTTGCCACAGACCAGACGTTACCCCACAGATGGGTCATTGGCTGCACAGGTGAACCACCGATCGCGGAGAGGTCTATGGTAACGCTTGCGATATCACTCTCATCGGTCACAGTGACACACAACGTGGCAGTCTCGCCATAGGGTGATGAAAAGATGTGCATATCCCGCACTGAATCGATCCCATTTTTGTTTCACTTTAGCACTGGCGCGAAAGCATCTCTTTACTTATATTGAACCGACTGCTACTGGTTTTTTTGAATCGTGAAACAATTTGACTGATGGGTGTGGTGTATAATCGGGCTAATGAAACCACTGCACTAAATTGATCCCGTTTTTGCAACGTTTCAGTATTGGATGCAAATATCTTAGTAACCGCGCATGAATAACCGGTACATTTAAGGCAATACCTCTCGAAACTACTTCCTATCAACCCGTTTCACCACAAAATTCGCAATCTCTGTGCACTCCGCGTCCTCTGTGGTTCAATCTATGAGATAATCCAAAGAATATATTATGAGAAATAAAACCACAGAGAGCACAGAGGACACAGAGAGGGGTTTTTTGGAGTCGCAGAATATGCCCACGAAGAAGTTAATTTTGTTCAGGTTAATTATGCGCGGTTACTTATGAAACACATTGTATTCAGCACGCCGCTTACCGATTGTCTACTGAGGAAGGGCTGACAAAAAGGAACAAAAAATGGCAAGGTGTTGGGATGGAGAACTCACTCGAATATGAGGGGTTTTCATCACCCCAGCCCCAACCCCCCCACAATCATCTGGCAATCGGGCATATCTGCACGTCCAGCACGACGTTGTACTGATGCGGCGAGTACGATCTGACGATTCGCTCGTCGAGCACCCGTGCAGTCATGCCGCAGGCGTTCGCAGCGTGCTCGATTGTCTCGTGCGCACCCAAAAAGAGATCGTCCTCCCCCCTGATGTCATAATAATGGATGATTCCACCCGGTTTCACGATGCTCATCGCACAGTCAAGAAACTCGTCTGCCGAATGCGGCAGATTCATGATCACGTGGTCTGCGATATGCCGCAGACCGTGCGCAACCTCCCGCACGTCGCCACAGATAGTCTCCACGTTCTCAACTTTGTTCAATAGTACGTTTCTCTTTAGATACTCGATTGCCACCGGATTCTTGTCGATTGCAACCACCCGTCTGGCTGATTTTGCGATCGGGATTGCAAATGGACCCACCCCTGCAAACATATCGACGACGAGATCACCGCTTCTGATCTGGGCTGCGATGCGCTTGCGTTCGGTTCCGAGCCTTGGCGTGAAGTAGACGCGTGCAAGATCGATCTCGTAGCGGCAGCCGTACTCCTTATGTATGGTGTGCGTCTTCGGCTCGCCTGCGAGCACGCAAAAATCCCGGATCCTGAACTCGCCCTGAACCGGTCCGAGCATCCCGAGAACGGTCGTTATGTTCTTGTGCATCAGAAGAATGGCGTCTGCAATTTCTTTCGCATCAGAGTCCTCCGAATCGGTGACCGCAATATCTCCGATCATCTCGTACGACGGAGTGAATCCAAGGATCTCCTCGAATGTTTGCCTCTCTGTGTACTCGAAATCCCTCTGCAGGAGTTTTACATCGGAAAATCCATCTTCTGCCAACTCGTTCACATCGATCTCACCTGTGATCGGAAAATACAGGTAATCCTCATCTCTCTGAACCGCCGCATCCCTCTGAAAGACGCCCATCTCAACAAGCGCACCGCGAACCACCTCGCCGCGCTCTTTCGGAACCCGCACACACCAGAATCGTCTGCATCCCATATTCAATATCCCGTATTCAGTAGCACCTATTCAGTAGCTTATATTAGGAATCTTATATCCTATCGGCATCTCTACCCAGTCTCGCAAGCACGCAATTGGGAATGTCCACAACAGACACAACCTCGTCGATTACAGGTCCGTCGCCCGTCGCAACAATCGAGTCGCAGTGCTTCAGATCAAAATCAACGTGCCGTGATGTTCTTGCATCCCCTGAAATCGAATATTCAGGGAGAATTTCTCGGATGTGCCGTGCGAGAACCCCGCTCTTGCTGATCTGAGAATCAAAGAGAAAGATAACGGAGTTTGGTTCGTGTTTGGATATGATCTCGAGAATCTGCCTGCAGACGCCCCGGTCTGGATTTCTGTAGTTTCTGAAAACTCCTCTGATATCCCTTATGAATCCATCATCGCACAAAAATACCGGTTCTCCGGAAACAATGCTTTCTGTTGCGATTATGACATTGTATCCATCGACCACGAGGTCTTTGCCACGGATGTCAGCGCACGGCATCTTCTTCCTGAATCGGGATTTTGCGATTCCGGGCTCAATTACAACCCGCATCAGGATATGCCGGTTGCGGTCCACCAGCCTGTAATGATCGCACACGAACCGTATTGCACCTGTTCTGGGGTACCCCCTGAGTAGCAGGTGCCGTATGTCCTGCGCCGCACGGTGCATCACAGATTCCCGGTCGGTCATGATTGTTTTTTGATCGGTGTGCGGCACAACGAATGCAGAGATTATCCGCTCAATTTCATGATCGCATCGGCGAGATCCCCGCCCGATTCCTCCAGCGCAGCACGTACTGCATCCTCACTCGCTCCGGTCTGCTCGGTTACCAATTGCACATCCTCATCAGGAATTACCAGCTCCCGCACACGCTCGCGCTCCTGCGGCGTGCCTGTCAGCTGATATGTTGTTACGCCTGACGCAACCATCACCGAGACTGCGGCATCCTCAAAGATGATCTCCGTGTCAGCGGTCCGGATGATTACCTCCTCCACGTCCGGAATCTCGGTTACGCTGATGCCCATCTGCTTCATCATCTGTTTCATCTTTCGTGGGTTCATACCCTTTCCAAGTCCAGGAAACATTATTTCACCTCTCCAGGCGGTTCTCTGGTTTCAGTTGTGTTCCTGTAGCATATATACACTTTGTTTCCGGGGGCACAATCGAAGTATTCAGCGAAATACGCTCATATTTTGTGGCAGTCGCAAACGTGTTAATTCATGTTAAAATCACAAATAAACGAATGCCACGTCTCAATCAAGGTGTGGCACATAATCACAGAGTGGACCGGATAGTCTAATGGAACCAATGCCCGATTGGTAAGCCCCATTTATGCTACTACAATGATCGAAAGTTTTAAGTCATGAGTGTATTAGCTACATCTTACATGTATCACATATCGTGCATCATGCATAGAATCACATACCGTAGGAAGACACTATAAGAAGGTATTATACAATGAATATGAATACGATACTGGTTGGAACAACCATGCTGCTATTGCTGGCACTGCCGGCGCAAGCATCCGATTTTACGCTCGGCGTCTTCGGAAACGCAAACGAGGACGACACCGTAAACATGCAGGATGTGACCTACACAGAACTGATCATCCTCGAATACCGCGACGGAACAGAACTCGCGGATGCGAAGTATGACGACAAGATCAACATGCAGGACGTAACACAGATCGAGCTTATCATACTCGGAAAAGAGAAGGAGATAACGCTCATCGATGGTGCGGATAGGGTTGTCACCGCAAATACGCCTGTGGAGCGGATACTCGTTCCGAATGGCGATTGCGTGCCACTATTGCGTGCGCTTGGTGCGTCTGATAAGATTGTGGGCGTGAGCAAGTATACAATCGGTGACACACTATTCTACCCCGAGTTTGGTGATTGTACGAATATTGGTTCTGTCTGGTCCCCTGACTACGAGGCGATGCTGGGATGCAATCCCGATACCGTCATTCTGTATGCATCATTCTCCCAAACCAAGTGTGAAGCAATCGAGGAGACGATGACCGATGCGATTCCGGGAATTGCATGTATCCGAATCGACGGCTACAAACCATCGAGCCAGGCAGAGGATGCGAGAATACTTGGATACCTCCTCGGAAAGACGGACGAGGCAGATGCGTGGATCGATTTCTACGAGGGATTCACGAACCGGATTTACGACGAGGTTGCGGAGATTCCCATGGATGACCGGACAAAGGTCTTCATCGAATGCTGGAGACCGTACCATACTGCAGCAGGGAGTTCCGGATGGCATGAGAAGGTCGAACTCGCAGGTGGCTACAACATCTTCCGCGATCTCACGGTTGACTATCCTGATGTGAGTGAGGAAGACGTTATGGACCAAAATCCTGATGCGATAATCAGAGCTACGAAGGACGAGGGCGGGTATGACTGTGGTGATGTTGCCGAGTTGAGTGGTGTCAGAGATGAGGTCATGAATCGCACGGAACTGAAACACATCTCCGCAGTAGAGAATGACCGGATTTTCGTGGTCAACAACGACGTCTTCGGCGGAACAGCCCACTTCGTAGGCATGGGGTATATTGCAAAGTGGCTATATCCTGACCGTTTCACGGATCTGGATCCGGAAGCGGCTCACCGGGAGTATCTGACCGAGTTCCAAGGGCTTGACGAGAGTCTTGTCGATAACGGTGTCTTTGTGTACCCGCTGCTGGATGAGAGCTGATAGAATATATAAGAGATAATGAATATGAGAGTAAATATACTGGTTGGAATAACCATAAGCCTGCTGCTGGTCTGCTGTGCGCTGCAGGCAGCGGCATCAGACTACACGCTTGGAGTCTTCGGTAACGCAAACGAGGACGACACAATAAACATGCAGGATGTGACCTACACCGAACTGATCATCCTCGAGTACAGAGACGAGACAGAACTCGCGGATGCCAAGTACGACGACAAGATCAATATGCAGGACGTGACCCAGATCGAGCTCACAATTCTCGGGCGGGAGAAGGAGCTTACGTTTCTTGATGCCAACGAAGACGGCATAACCATCTCCAAGCCAATAGACGAGATAGTTGTGCTGAACACCGATGTTGCAGACGCCATTCGGGCGCTGGGCGCAAAGGACCGGATAGTGGGCGTTACCACCGGCCTAACTGAGGCGACTGCATTTTTCCCGGATTTGAGCAGCATACAGTCCATCGGAAAGTGGTCTTCGCCGGATATCGAGGCGGTACTGACGTTGAACCCTGACGCGATATTTGCGTTCGGGAGCTATCCGAATAAGGAGACACTCGAAGACAGACTGGAAGGTAGTGACATAGCAGTGGTCCGGCTTGATCTCTACAAGATCAACACACTCCGCGAGGAGATGGCGATACTCGGCTACCTGATAGGTGAGCAGGAGAATGCCCGGGAGTATCTAACATGGTACGACGAGTGTGTTGATGGGGTGGATGATGTGGTATCCGGGCTTTCCGAGGACGATAAGCCGGATGTCTTCCTGTTTTCAGGCAGTAAGACAACAGACACCAGTTGCAAGTCTTATGGAATCGGTACCGGGATGGACGAGCTCTGTTTACGAGCAGGCGGGAATAGTATTGCAGCCGACCTCGAGGGATATCCGGAAGTGGAAGCGGAATGGATCCTGAACAAGGATTCCGAACTGGGTATTGAAGTTATGCTCGGGCTCACATACAAGGGCGGTTACGAGACCGACGATGCGAGCGCAGTTGCGGAGGAGTATGACAATCTGGTCGGGCTTCCCGGATTTGGCGAGATTGCGGCTGTGAACAAGAATCGTGTCAATTTGATCGATGGAGACCTGGCATTTGCACCTGGGCAACCTGCGGCACTGGTTTACACGGCAAAATGGTTCTATCCGGATCTCTTCGAGGATACGGATCCGCAGGCGATCCACCAGGAATATATCGATAAATTCTGCGGCATAGACTTTGATGTGACAGAGCACGGCGTATTCGTGTATCCGCAATCGAAGAGTTAATCCGAAGATTGGTTGGAGCAACTCTATGTCTGCTGCTGGTTTGCTGTGTGCTGCCAGCAGCAGCATCCGATTTATATGTTGATCACGGTGGAGCGTTTCTCGCCCCAGGATATGGCAAATCAAAACTATACCTCATCACATTTCTCCTCTGCTCCTTACCGATACCCATATCACTGTGCCTTCGGCGATGCTATCGCATTCACCGACACAATTTTCTATAAACACCGAAACGGAAGGTTAACTGCGGGCGCTGTTGTCGTGCTGCACTCGTTTTCCAAGAAAATGGGCTTCAATCCCCACCCCAATATAATCGTGACATAAGATGGATTCGACAGATAGGGCAGTTTTATTCATCAAAAGTTCATTCCTTTCAAAGCCATGCGGAAAACATGGCAATGCCTTCGGCGCTGCTGCGCAGCAACAGGTGCTCACCCGATCCAAGGCAGCACTTCCAGATGAAATTATATATTCGTTGTCCACAAACCAGCTTTTCAAGAAATATCGTGAGGAGTTCTACGTAATGCGAATCAAAGTCGTTGGCACGGTAGTACAGCGCATACCGCCGCAGAACCGAAGGAAGATACTCCAAGTACTTCAGAGAGTTGTTTATAGTCAAAAACCTTAGGTTTCTAACTTATTCCGTCGATGTTAGAGCAGTTTGAATCATGATTTTCGTAAGCAGCAGCATGATATACTCGACACCAGTATAAACCGCGATTTTCGTTCTTTGCGTCTTTGCGTCCTCGCGTCTTTGCGTTCTCAATTTAACGCGAAGGGGCAAAGGCGAGAGAGACGCGAAGGGTGATATCTGTCGTCACGTCTTTCGTGTTGTTGTACATCCGACTGACACATTGCAAAAAAGCTCAGTTTGTGGCGGTGCGAAGTATAAATTGAATAACCATCTATTCATTTGTAAGATTTGTTTCGTTCTTGAATATAGTATGTTCTATCTGCAATGGTTCCTTTCACTTCTATCATCCGCAGATGCACGCAGATACCAGATGAACAAATCTGCGTCCGATCCGCGTTAATCTGCGGTTCATTACATCTTCGAACATCTCAATAGCGTATGGTAGGAACCACAAAATTACACAGTCTGCGAAGCAGCGGCGCAGCCATCTCCACAAGATTTCTGTGTTAATCTTGTGTAATCTCGTGGTTGTATATGCGGATATCCACGCAATATTGAGTACATACTTGGAATTGGTGTCTGAACGGATTTCGGGTGCGAGGTAGCTGCGTGGGCGGTAAATACATACATACGGTTAGTATAATCACACTAATTACGTTGTACCCGTTTTAAAAATATGTATCGGGCATGCGCAAGTGTTATATGTAAACAATTTAGCATCAGATATTATAGTAAGTGGTCCGGAGGCAACCATGAATAGCTACACCAACTACATCACACTACTGTTGATCCTGCTATTTGCAGGAGCAGCATCTGCAGATACGATACAGGTACCAGAGAATTATGCATCCATCCAGGATGCTGTGGATTGCGCAGAAGCTGGCGATACCGTCCACGTCAGCAAGGGCACATACCATGAACGCATAGTAATTGATAAGCCGGTGATACTGCTCGGGGATTATGCCGCAATCGATGGCGGTTGTGAGGGGGACGTTGTGACCGTGAAAGCGGATGGTGTCACCGTCTCTGGCTTCACCCTTCTGAATGGAGTTGCAGGCGCCAATGTCTCGGCATCCGGCAGCATTATCGAGAACAACCGGATCAACAACAACGAGTATGGCATCGTCCTGATGGGTGCAAGTGATGGTATAATCATGGACAATATGATCCGGGGCAACACGCGCCACGGAATATTCCTACAGAAATCCAGAAACAATGTGATCATCGAAAACCTGGTAACGCGGAACCGTGGTTGCGGTATTCATCTCCAAAATTCCACAGATAATATCATAACGGATAATGTATTTTCACATAACCTTGAGTCGCAGAGCGTAACCGATGAGATCGAATTGACAAACAGACATGACATTTATATAGTGCAGTCTGATGGTAACTGTATCAAATCCGATGCGATTGGTCACGTATCCGTCTCCCGGTCTCCCGGAACCATCATCAATGGCGATGTTGTTGATGATAATCGGTATGGCAGCGACGCGATCGGTGAAGCATCCATCCCGTATCCCGACGAGATCATCATTGATGGCAATGTTGTCGCTGGTGACCTGTGTGGCAGCAACATCACCAATGAGGCTGAACATACAACCGGTGACGGTGACGACAACAACAGCGACAGCAATAACGACACCAAAGCCAAAATCGGCGCAATTGATGCCATTGATGTGATCGACAGGGCATCCATCGCCCAGTCCAATTGCACCATTGCTGATGCGAAAGGGTTGCGTATAGGTGAAGACAAAATCGCAGTCTCGTCAGTGGATAACACAACTAAATATGTAAGTAGCAACAGTGTTATAGTAACAGACACTGGCAAAACCTTGTACGTACCCACCCAGTATCCGACAATACAGGCTGCAATCGAGAACGCCGTCCATGGAGACACGGTATACGTGTTCAACGGGACGTATGTCGAGAACATCGTTGTGAACAAGAGGATTACGCTGCAGGGCGAGGACCGGATCAACACGGTGATTGATGGCAATGGCAGCGATGTTGTGAATATAAAATCACCTTATGTTAACATCAGCGGATTCACGATAAAAAATGGCGGTTATGGAATTTATATGGTCATTGGCAGGGATTGCAGAATAACGGATTGTGATATACACTCAAACATACATGGAATCTATCTCTGGAGAGCCTGCAGAGATAATATAATAAGCGATTGTATCCTGCACTCGAATACCAATAATGGAATCTTTATCTTCATGTCGTGTAGCAATAACAGCATAACAGGTTGTACCGCTCATTCAAACGGTATCAATGGGATCATGCTGCAGAAGTCCTGTAGCAACAACACTGTTGTGAACTGTGATGCAAGCTCGAATCAGCAGAACGGGATCTGCATCTTCCAGATAGGTAGCGGGAACACCATCCGGGACTGTACTGCGCATTCAAACAACGGAAGCGGGATTGCGATAATGAAGTCCTGTAGCAACAACACTGTTTTGAACTGTGACGCGAACCTGAATCTACAGAGCGGCATCTGCATATTTCAGGTATGCACCGGAAACACCATCCGGGATTGCAGTGCGCACTCAAATAACAGAAGCGGGATCTTGATACAGAAGATATGCACCGAAAACACGGTTGTGAATTGTGATACAAACTCGAATCAGCAGAGCGGTATCTGCGTCTTTCAGGTATGCGACAACAACATGGTTGCGGACTGCCGCGCCGCACAAAATACTGGTGGTGGAGTCTTCATATCCCACGCATGCGACAACAACATGGTTGCGGACTGCGACTCGTCGGAAGCCATAAACGGCGTCCACGTATCCCACGCAAGCAGCGGAAATGCGGTTGTGGGCTGTGACGCACCGAATAACATAAACGGCGTCCACATATCTCATGTAAGTACCGGCAACATGGTAACAGACTGCGACACGCGGAATAACACAAATGGCATCTTCATATCCCATGCAAGCACCGGCAACATGGTAACAGGCTGCTATGTACCTTCAAATCTGCGACGCGGCATCTACATGGCGATGTGCAGCAAAGAGAACAAGGTTGCGGACTGCGTGGTGGATTCGACGGTGTATGGCGTGGTATTGTCAAGATCGAGTACGAATAATACGATAACTGATTCCACCATAACAGATTCCGGTATCTATGACTTCCTGGTGGAGTATGCATCCTCGGGAACTGCTGTCAACACCGGATTTGACGCGGGCAGTGTCAGCGTCCGTCTTGCATCTATGCTCTCTGTTAAGAATTATCTCGATGTGCTGGTGAATGATTCTGGTGCGAACCCAATCGAAGGTGCTGACGTCAGCGTAACAGACGAAGGAAAGACGGTATATGCTTCACCCGGATACGATGGTTCCGATCCGAAGACTGATTCTAATGGGCTCTGTAGCGGGATTGTGGTCACTGATCGCGTTTATTATTCCAGCACCCCAACAGAGAACACGACCCTCGCCAGTGCGAAGCACGGCGTATGGGAGGACGCAGATAGAGATGTGAATATGTCAGTATCGCATACCGAGGTCTTCACCGAGACCGGGACTGCGGTCGCTACCACTACAGTGACATGAGGGGAATTGTAGTTTTATTGACCGTACTACTCTCGTGTATGTTATCAGCTGGCGTTTGTCCGGCAGAGCAGGACCTATCCGATTACACTGGAAGCGACGATGTAACAATGATGCATTTGCTGGCAGAAAGAGCCGCAAAGATTGCAATGGATCGATTGCCATTCGATAAGGGCGATTCAGATCTTCTTGTGCTTACGAATGCCGGACGCGTCACCACTGTGGGCGATCGGACCACTGAGGCGTGCATCGACGCTCTGACCGCCACAACCGGAGCATCCATCGGCAGAAGCAATCTGATGCTTATTCATAGCACAAATGAACCGCCCTGGTTTGCGTTCTGCGGAAAAGATACGAAGGACTGTCTTTATATTGTGGTCAACAGCAGCGCTCTTGATGAGTGCGGCACGCTCTGGGAATTCGGGGGGGTTACAGACGAATGCTTGTTCAATATCGCTGTACATGATGTTGATGCGGACCGGTTATTTGAGTCCCCCGCGAAATGGGATGCGATCGTTGACGACCTCGGTAACGCGAATGCCGCGTGTGTGGTTGCGCTGACAAATGCCATTGCCATGGATCCGCCAGCCAGCCTCATCGCATGCATGCAATCACATACCGACATCACTCCGGAACTCATTTCAGGATACGTTCTTGCGGAATATGCAAGACGCGAGATGCCGGTTGAAAACCCGAGGTATCAAGAGTATATCGTAATCTCCCTTTCCGGATCCATGCGGGACGATGCGATCATGACGCTCCTCGATACCACGCCCGGAAGATCAGGAATCTTCATCAAGCAGAACGCACACTTGCAATCATCGGCAGAGAACGCGTCCGTGATCTTCGTGTTGTGGGATGGCAGAATGAAACGCGGGGAGGGCATGGTCCTGGCGTACGATTGCGAGAAGGTCGCTCGACTTTCTGGTGCCGTGACCGGAAATGAACATGAAAATGGAAATGGAAATGGAAGTGAATCAGAGGGTCTGCGCAGACTGAAGATCGTTCTCTGGGAGATAGAACATCTCAATTCTCCGGAGTTGTTTGTTTCACCGGTTCAAACATTCAGAATAAACGAAAGACAGTTAGACCGGCTCACATCGTCCGGAACAGGCTCGCTTGCCGTACTGGGTGAACTGCCGCGGGCAATTCCCTACCGCGCAACAACAGAGTATGTGGACATGACCGGTCACGGTGCGCCCCCGACAAACATCAACATCAAACTGGAGGCGGATCAGACAAGCTGGGTTGAATCCCTGTTAACGAAGATCGGACTGGGCAGGGGCCGGGACTGGGGTGGCGATGCGCCAAAGGGTGGGCAGCAGGATCCGCAATCGGCATCCGAGGTCATAAGCAAAGAGAATCCAGCGATATTGGAGCTCTTGGCGTTCAGAGCGTCAGATATCGCAATGGAGCAACTGAACTTCGAAAAGAACGATCCCAACGTGCTCGCATTCACTGATTCCGGCTATGTCGTGAACATTGGTGGTTACAGCACCGAACCGTGCATCGACACTATAACAGCAACAACCGGGTGCACGGTTGGCAAAAATAATCTGCTGCTGGTGCACAGGAGTGCGGATATGCCGCTCTGGTTCATGTTTTCGAGAACGGATACGAAAGACTTCATATATTTCTCTGTGAGAACGCAGAAACTGGAACAATATCTTGATATGGAATGCGAATCCGGCTACGATACCCACAATAGCACGCTCCGATCAGAGTTTATGGACGAACCAGCGGACGCACTCTTCAAGACCATAGTCAAGCACAACGTCGGAATCGATGCGCTGGCTGCAAATCCTGCCTCGTGGGACCGTATCGCAAGCGATATCAGCACAATCAATGCGATGGGCGTTGCAACTACAACTAACGTGCTTGCGCACGATGTCCCGCCCGGTCTTGCATCATGCGCCGAGCTTCACACACGGATCTGCCCGGGAACAGCTGCCGGTTACTTGATCTCTGAGCATGTGCGAAAAGATCTCCCGCTCCGCAACCAGCATGAGCGCTACATAGCGCTCCCTATGTCCTTTGCATGTAAGGATGATGCAGTCATAACGCTGCTTGGGACCAACTCGTGGGAACTCTTCACTCGAGACCTGACCTGGGCGCAGGAGGAAGCGCTTCTCCCGGCAGACAAACCGCTTCCCGGGAAGTCTCTGTTGCGCAAGATGAACTTCACGGATGAACAGATCGATCTGATACTATCGGAAGATGTGAACGAATACAACGCAACCGTTGAGATCGGGTTCTCGATAGTTGCCGGACTATTCATACGATGGAACGAGATGACAGAGACCGGAGACGGGGTCGTTGTCACAATCGACATGAAAGAGATCAATGACTTAAGCGGGGTAAACTACAGCCCGGGTCCATGGTGGCTGTGGAAGCTTCCCGCGGACTCGGACATATCGAAGACGCCGTTTGCAGGCAGAGACGATCCAGACTGGAAATGGAAGGTCGAGAAATCCGCATGGATGGCGGAGCATCTGGATGAACTGGGCAGATATGTCGAGAGTGTCAAGCGCTTCAGGCTGAACAGCACAGAAGAGCTTCTTAGACTCGAATCAGACGACGTGGATCCACTGGTTGCGGTTGGGGTGCTGGTACCCGCGAACCGGTCAAGCTAATCCGGGGTTTTTGAGAATATCTATACTTCACCGCCACAAATTGAGCTTTTCAAACTTGTCGATTATTGAATTCGTGGGATTCGTCCATTCGTGCAATTCGTGTTAAAATCACGAATACATACGAATATCACAAATTGCACGAATATGCTGCCACAAAATCCATAAATTCCGATGAACAATTTGGATTATACCGTATGATTAAAACTTATGCCCTTGTTTGTGGGCAGCATCGGTTTTCGGTCCGTCTGTATAAAGCGCAGTTTATGCCGGTGCTGAGTATAATTCACCGATCTTCGAAAGGGCAATTAGCGTAGAGGAATCAACAAGAATTCGCATTGTTAAGCCAGCCTTCAGCTTCTTTCGCATCTCGTTTGACATCTTCCATGCTCTGCCTGAACAAAGAGACACCACCTCTGCAAAGTACCTTGCCATCTGTTGTATCGAAACCCCGGAGATCTCTGCACTTTCCATGGGATTAGATCGCAGTGGGATATAATTAATCTTATCGATGCCACTTGCCCTGCAAGATCGCCGCGGTGTGCAAAAAAACGCACATGCCCGGGTAACTCGTGGTAGGAACCACAAGATTACACCGATTTCCACAAAAGTTCTGTGTTAATCTTGTGTAATCTCGTGGTGTTATATGTGGATACCCACACAACATTGAGTAAGTACCAAAAACACCCTCTTCACGTCTTTCGCGGTCTTCTCGATCCAATTGACCACTACAAAAATCGTACGTACATACCAGGAGGTGCTCGATACCGATCAAATCAGTCCGAGTGACCTTGCACAGAGCGTGGCAAGATCCTCGACCACCACGCCCGCACCATTGCCGTTATCATTACCATTACTACCATTGCCGTTCCCGTTACCCCCATCCAGTGTCAGAAAGCAGCACGGGCACGACGTGACCAGCAGTTCCGCACCAACATCCACTGCATCCTGCACACGCATCTTTGCAATCTCCCCGGTCAGGTCAGAGACCCCCTCTCTGAGCGCATTGCCGCCAGCACCGCAGCACCGCTGAAATTCACGATTCCTCTCCATCTCAACGAAATTGACGCCTGGAAGTCTTTTGATGGCGTCCCTTGGCGGTTCGTAGACCCCCATCTGCCTTCCGAGATGGCAGGGGTCATGGTATGTCACCGTTTTGTCGATCCGGTTCGTCCATCTCCGTTCTTTGTCAAGCAGCTCGAATACGAACTGCGATGCATGGACGCATTCAAATGGCAGTTTGTCCCCATAATAACGGGGCCACTCATCCACCGCGACCTGATAACAGCCAGGGCATGAGAACAAAACTTTTTTGACGCCCCGCTCTATGAGTTGCTCGATGTTTCTCCTTGCAAAATCCCTGGCGATATTTTCAGTGTCCCGATGCCCGATTGAGATCAGATCAGCGCAGCAGCACAGTTCATCTTCGCCGAGCGTGGTGAACGGGATATCGAACCTCTTGAGTATCCGCACGACTGAGACTGCGTGGAGCGGCGTCTTGTATTCAACAGTGCATCCGACAAAGTATGCAATATCGGCGCTCTCGCTCACCTCAATGTCATCCGGAAGCCATTGCAGCCGGTTCTGCTGATCTGCTCTGTATGGGTTTCCATACTCTGGTATCACTTCTGTGAAGAACTCCTGCGACTGAAGCGGACCATTCCCCCGCTCCACAAGACTGGTGCGTAATGAGTCCCACAGTCCCGTGGTGTTGATTCCTGCCGGGCACACAGAGCCGCAGACCCCGCACGCCGCGCAATGATACAGACGCTCTGAAAACTCCTGAATTACGGATTCCGGTATCTTCTTTGGGGAGAAGAGTTTCGCACGCAAGCCATACCCCGCGTTCATGAACTGTTTCCAGTCCCCAACCTTGTCGCGGGGCGTGTACCCCTTAACCAAACCCGATCCGTTTCCGTTCGGGCTGAATGCGCCACTCTTGATCACGTCGTACACGGGGCACCATTTCAGGCATTCGCCGCATCTGGTGCAGGCATCAAACTCCATCAGTTGCATTGCATCCAGATGATCTGTGGTTACAGATGGCTTTTGCATGATGGCACTCCGGAGATTACGTTATGGCATCCGCCAGTTCTTCGGGCAGGTCACACCTCATGCCTCCCGAACACATCAGAACAACGGTCTCATCCGGCGAAATCGCTCCGGATTGTACCAGATGCTCAAGTCCTGATAGTGCAGTGCATGACTCAAGCCCGACATCAGGCACGCCGTCGCTGTGATAGAGTTTAAGCAACCTGGGAATTTCCTTTAGTTCGGATTCCTTTCCACCGGAAAAACCATACTCGAAGACCGTACCTGCGTTTATCAGATGAGGGTATGAGAGGTACAGCTTCGGATTGCCGATCCCGAGCACATGGGTGTCAACTGCCTTTTCGGTCGGGTCGTCGTAGCCCTTGAATGCCCTGACCATGGGCGCGCAACCCTTTGGCTGGATTCCGGCAAGTCTCGGCGCGGCGCCGTAGCGTTCCACGCAGGCTTTACGAAAGCCGTACAGACCAACGCCGCTCCCGACCGCCTGCACATACCAGTCGGGCACTCTTCCAAGGTCTTCGAGAACCTCAAAACCGATTGTCTTTATCCCTTCGATTCGTAACTGGTTATAAAATCCGTATTCGAGCGGTATATCGCTTTTTTTGGCGAAAGACATGGCGTTTGCTATCGCCTCATCAAAGGTAGTCCCTGAGTAGATCACTTCGACATACTCGTCATCAATTTCGGAGCGTATTTCGTCAAGCATCCGTTCCGAGCGCTCACGGGCATTCTCTGGCGCGTAGATGTATAGTTTCACACCTGCAATGGAACAGGCTCTTGCATGAGCAAGCCCACTGTCACCAGTCGTTGCGGTGACGATCCGGTTGTGCCCGAGTTCCTGGAGCCGTGATACCGTCATGAACGCCTCACGATCCTTAAACGTCCTTGTTGGCTGCACAGCCTCAACCTTGATATAGAGGTTCTCCATCGGTCGGTCTGGCGAGATCGCCTCCGCTATTCGTTTACTCTTAAGGAACGGTGTTTTCTTCATTCCAAGATCGATGGCATAGTCCAGATCATTCAACGGAAGGACCTGATGATACCTCCACGGGGAATCTCCAAACGATCGATCAGGAAAGTCATCAGGATCTGTGTCATGGTATTTAAAGGGTATGAGCCCTCCACATTCGCAATTCCGCACATAACCATTATTATGTATGGTGCCACAATTGATGCATTCTTGGTGGAATTTCGTCATATTTGCCACCTCGGACAAGACGCAAAAGATACAACAGTGCTAATGACTTTAAACCTTTCCATTAGGGGGGTTTTTCAGTAACAAAAACTGTGATAAAAGTGTTAAATCTTCATAACAAATCTACAATCTTATTAATGATTGCAGGAGGCTATAGTATGACAATAGATACAGGATCACCGTGGATACACCCATGGTACGATGAGATTGAGCCGATCAAGGTTCTTGACCCAACCGCCTGGAAGGCAGGGTCATCAGATGACCGGGATCAGGTATTCCCGATCTACTTAACCGATGTGATGAAATTCAACGGACACCTCTGCCTCGGGCTTGCGCGAGGGTATCGCGCTGCAAGGATCGCTTTTGAGGAGTTGTGCGACAGCCCCCCGCAGAGGGGCGATTTCAAGGTCAAGTTTGACCGGGACACGTGTATGGTGGATGCTTTTGCATACATCGCAGGAATCAGAAGCGATTTTGGAAGACAGAATCTGGGAACAATTGAGATTGATAAAACCGGTGCGGTGACGGGGCAGGATGTTTACGTCGTGCACAGACTCTCAACCGGCGATACCGTTGAGGTGGTCATGAATTTCGGTGATCTTGATGATTTCGACGAGCTCTGGGCGCTGAAGGCGATGATGACCGGTGTCAGGTCGCCACACGGGGCGGATTTCGAACGCTACAGGGAACTCATGCAGAAGCTGAGTTACGATGTGCTGACCATTCCTACAAAAGAGTTTATTGAGGTTCGACATCTATAGCAGTCACATGCGTTTTGGGTCAACCATCTGGATCTATCTCATCTGCGCAGTATTACTGTTCATAATCGCGTACACAAGAGTCGGGCAGAAGGAGGCTGTTTCCGGCGTAAGATCCTCGTTTGTTCTTTTTCTTGAGATACTTCCGCTGATTATCATTGCAATAGTGATCGGAGGTATGATCCAGGTTATAATCCCCCAGGAGCTGATTGAACAGTTCCTTGGAACAAGCTCCGGCATCAAAGGCATCGTCACCGGAAGCCTCGCTGGCAGCGTCATGCCGGGACCCCCGTATGCATCACTCCCTATCGTAGCCTCTCTTCTCAAGTCCGGGGCGGGCACAGGTCCCATGGTTGCGATGGTTACCGCATGGGCGCTCTGGCGGGTCAACTTAATCCCACTCGAGATAGCGTTCATAGGCCCCAAATTCATGGCGATACGTTTTCTTTCGACGTTACTCTTCCCGATACTGGCTGGACTGATCGCTCAATTTATAGTCGTGCGACTTATTGCCCATCTATGAGTCATGCCGTTTCGCTAACCCGAACGCTCGGATGTGCCTCACACCCCGTACCCCGCATCTCGCAATCGATACGCAAGATTCGCCCATCTTCCAACGATCCGCCCAAAAACGATGCCTGTAAACGCCGTGGTTGCATAGATATGTAGTACACAGGAGAGGATTTTGCGGCAAATCCGTATTTATATTTTTGCAATCACCAATTTTCCATCTCGCACCGTAAAATCAACAAACGTACCCGCACCGATAGAAAGCGAATCTGCGATCTCTTTAGGAATTCTTACAGCTATGCTCCCGTCAAGATTGAATGTTTTACGCTTGAATAACCCAACCAGCCGATCGTGCTCCGTCTCATCGATCCATCCATCCATCCATCCGTGCAGTTTGGGCACACTTCAACCGTAGCCCACACTCCTTTTTCGATCTCTCGCCCCTCTATTATCAGTTCGGTCTCGCAGAACGGGCATTGTGTCATGATGAGTCCTCCACGGTAATTATGTAAATTACATCGCTTCGTATGGTGTATACGAACCGGATTGTAAAACCACCTAGCATACTCTCTATAATTCCTACATCTCCATTTTTCTTAACTTTTTGATGTGTTTACCTGTTTTCAGGCAATGTCTCGCTTCATCTGTCGTTAGTTGGAAGCGTGTTCTCAATCTAGCAGATGCGGGTCTCCGGTATTTGATTGGTAGTTGTGTGAAAGCCGGTCACAACAATCCT
>DAOVGE010000093.1 GCA_030672605.1 Methanosarcinales archaeon | reverse complement strand
AAATCCAGATGGCACACAGACTCCGCTGACGATGCCCAATCATACTCGGATCAAAGGCTCAACTTTGAGGACGATTTGCACACAAGCAAACATCCCACGAAATGACTTCCTGACGGCATATAATCAAGTATGATAGAACGTATCGCCATCGAAGGCACCACATACAGTCGTAACTTTGTCGGCGTCGGAAACGATGATCAGTGAAATGTATTGCCAAATGTCGCTGATTTTGTCATTTCACTCCACAGTAACACTCTTCGCGAGATTCCTTGGCTTATCGATCTCGCATCTCTTGTGGTATGCGACATAGTATGCGAACAACTGGAGCACGACCGATGCGAGCACAGGTGCAATCCATGGGTCGGTGTCAGGTATGCGGAGTACATAATCCACGTACTTCGCAATCCTGGTGTCGTTCTCGTTGGCAATACCGATCACAATGGCACCCCTCGCCTTGACCTCTTTTATGTTTCCCAGCATCTTGTCATAGACCATACCCTCTGTTGCTATCGCAATCACCGGGACTCCGTCGTAGATCAGGGCGAGCGGACCGTGCTTGAGTTCGCCTGCTGGGAATCCCTCTGCCGGGATGTACGAGATCTCTTTTAATTTGAGTGCGCCCTCAAGAGCGATTGGGTAGTTTGCGCCCCTGCCCATGAAGAGAAACTGCTCAGCGTCCGCGAACAACGTGGCGCATTCCCGAATGCTTGGTGCACAATTCAGCACTCGTCTGATGTTTGCGCTCATCTGCTTTAACTCGTAGACGAAGTCGTTCTCGTCTGCTGCCGATAACGCACCCCTTGCTCTCCCGAGCTGCACCGCCGAGAGGAGCAGTACCGCAAGCTGCGATGTGAACGACTTGGTGGCAGCAACCCCTATCTCGGGTCCGGCTCTCGTGAGTATGCACTGGCACTCCCTTGTTATGCTGCTGCCGAGAACGTTTGTTATGCCGAGTTTCTGGCTGTCCTTCGATCCCGCCTCCCTTATTGCTGCGAGGGTGTCGGCAGTCTCCCCCGACTGCGTGATTGCGATCACAAGATCACCGCAATCAAGGATTGGGTCGGTGTACCTGAACTCGGATGCGATCTCAACCTCGACCGGGATTCTGGCAAAATGCTCGATTGCATATCTTCCGAATAACCCTGCATGATACGAGGTCCCGCATGCGATGATCACAATCCTTCTTGCATTCGGCACCGGCACATCGAGACGGACCCCTTCTGATGATATTCGCCCTGAAAACGTCTCCCTGATGCTGATCGGCTGTTCGAATATCTCTTTCTGCATGAAATGATCATATCCACTCTTCTCTGCCGCTTCAGCATCCCATTCAAGTGTTTCGACCCTATTCTCAACACGTGCCCCGTCCATGGTTGTGATTTCCACCCCCTCACCCGAAATCACGCCGATCTCTCCATCGTTCATGAAGATCACATTCTTTGTGTACTTCAATATGCCCGAGGCATCGGATGCCACAAAGAACTCGCCATCGCCGAGTCCGAGGGCAAGAGGACTATCCTTTCGTGCGACAACGATCTTGCCAGGATCATCTGTGCTTATCACCGCGAGTGCGTACGATCCCTGCACCTTTGATAGCGCATTTCGCACCGATGATTCAAGATCGCCGTTATAGTATTCAGAGATCAGATGCGGAAGCACTTCCGTATCGGTTTCCGATCTGAATTCGTGCCCTGAACCGATCAAATTATCCTTGAGCTCAATATAGTTCTCGATTATCCCGTTGTGGACAACGGCAACGTTGCCTGCGTTGTTGCAGTGCGGGTGTGCGTTCTCTGATGACGGTGCCCCATGCGTCGCCCACCGTGTGTGACCGATCCCGATGCATCCTGCAAGATCCGGGGTGATTGATACGAGGTCATCGACGCTTCCCTCTGTCTTGAATGTCTGAATGCTACTGCCGATGGTTGCGATTCCTGCAGAGTCGTATCCGCGGTACTCAAGACGCTTTAGAAGGTCAAAGAGGACAGGGACCGCCTTGGATGTGCCAAGATAACCGACGATGCCACACATCTCAAATCACCGCCGAATTCTGTGAAACCCGATTCCGGAAGTCTGCACGGGGCTTAACAGAACGCCAGACATTTTTAAACCGTTGTGCCAACCAATTCCGTGAAATGTGTCCATCCATGAGATCTGTGTTTTGTATTTTATTCAAAATCAGTGGCATTAGAGCACGAACCCGGCGAACGGCACGAACCCGATGAACCTCTGACATACTGACAACGGTAACAATATTTAAGATATTTTTCAATTCTCCCGCATAAATAGTTGTATCGCACATCTCAAATCACCAGCGCACGATTCGGTATCTGCTTTCGGATCACTGCGCCCGTCTTGATTTTGCACTCCGTTCCGATCAATGCCCCGGCTGCAGTCGAGACATCGCTTCCGATCGTGTTCCCATCCCCGAGAACGGCGCCGATCTCGTCCGCGTGATGCAGCGCACCATTCAACTCTATCAGCAGATCCTTTCCGCTCTCTGTTACAAAATGGCTCTCGATTACGTTGTTCTCCCCGATTACGGAGTTTTTTATGGTGCTGTGAGAGCCGATGTAGACGTTATCGAAGATAACGCTGTTTTTGATATATGTGAACGGCTCTATTGTGACATTGTCCCCTATGGATGTCGATTGTGCGATGACCACATTCGGACCGATCTCGCAGTCCCGCCCTATAACAGCAGGACCTGCGATGTAGGACCCCTCTCTCACAATCGAACCGCTGCCAACCGCAACCTCGCCCTTGACTGTGCCATCCACTGTTCCCTGCACCGACCCTGTGGTATCCTCAAGTATCCTCGCATTCACCTTGAGCAGGTCCCAGGACTGCATCACATCCACCCACGTGTGGTCTGTTCCGTATGCATGCACAGCGTAGTTGCGGTTGATCATCCGCTGTATCGAATCGGTGATCCCGAACTCGCCGCGATCGTCGTAGTACAATGTGTCTGCAATCGCACCGAAGATGTCTGAATTGAGCACATAAATGCCTGTGTTGACGCTGTGGACGTCCGAGAGTCTCAGTCCCTCGACAATCTTCTCTACTCTTCCGTCTATTTCATTTACGAGCGCATAGCCGGTTGTGTCCGCCCTGGCTGCCGTCAAAATCGATATTCCGCCCGCATGCTTCTCTGTTATGTCTGTAATCGTCTCTGCGCCGACGAGATTGTCCCCGTTCAGCACAAGAAATTCATCACCCACGACGTTTTTCACCTGATTTATCGAGTGTGCGGTACCGAGTTGCTGTTTTTGCTCCACGTATTCGATATGCACACCAAAATCCTTACCATTGCCAAAATAATTCATGATGCGCTCTTTTTCAAACCCAACAACCATGACAATGTCTGAATTGCCGCTCTCGTGAAGCGCGCGAACCACATACTCAATCATCGGCTTGTTTGCGATCGGGAGCATCACCTTCGATCGTGTGAACGTCAGTGGTCTGCACCGAGTCCCTTCGCCCGCAGCAAGAATAACCGCCTTCATCGCTTTTCACCCATGTATTCCTTCTTGGGTCCACACTTGTAATATATGTTGCATATATGTCGCAGGCACAATCGTTGCATAACCCTCGACGAGATGTTTTTGGGCAATTCTATGAGCATTTCCATGCAAATTTGTAATGGTCAATCCGATCATGAACACAAGAGCGACGATGCCCACACAACATGATCGCTAACAGAATGGTTTTCTTTCTTTGCGTCTTTGCACCCTCGCGTCTTTCTCGTTTTTGTTTCCCAATTCAACGCAAAGACGCAAAGACGCGAGGGCGCAAGGGCGCAAAGGTCGGAAACCACAGAATCCATCAGAATCAGACAATTTCCATATAAATTGCCCTCAAGACGGAAAAGTTGCCTGGAATCCCAAGAAAGCCCACTCACCCGCAATCTACGCACCTGCTCAATAACTTGTGGTAGGAACCACGAAATTACACAGTCTGCGAAGCAGCGGCGCAGCCATTTCCACAAGATTTCTGTGTTAATCTTGTGTAATCTCGTGGTTTTATAGGCGGATATCCACACAATATTGCGTAAGTGCCACTCTACAACCATGAGTCTGCATGGTGTGCCGTGGAATCTCCTTGTTATCGGAAAGGATATATACAACAGACACAGAACGTCAGTTGATTGATATGAACAAACTATTTAGCATTAGCGTGTTGCTGGCACTGATTCTCGCTGGCAGCGGATGCATAGACACGAATGGCAATAGTATCGCAGAGGTTGTCAAAGAAGGCGACCAGGTTCTGGTGGACTACACCGGAAGACTGGAAAACGGCACAGTCTTCGACACATCTGTGGAAGACGTCGCAATCGAAGCAGGGGTGCACAACCCGAACAGGGCGTATAAGCCGATTAAGTTCACGGTCGGCGCCGGACAGATGATTAAAGGGTTTGACGATGGTGTCGTTGGCATGGCTGTGGGCGAAGAGAGGACGCTGACCATACCACCGGAAGGTGCATACAAGAACCGTCGTGATGATCTGGTCAAAACCGTTCCGATTGAAGATTTGAGCGCGGCGGGAATCACACCTGTAGTCGGAGAGAAGCTCTCCACCAGCTATGGACCAGGTACCATAACAAACGTCACAAATACGAGCGTTGTGATCGACTTTAACCACGAACTTGCTGGAGAGACGCTGATCTTTGACGTGAAGCTTGTTTCTATCGGCAGTGAACGTGCTGCCGAAGATAATCTCAAAAGCGATACGGAGTACACTATGACCGATAAGGTGAAGAAGGCAGTGAAAGAGAACCGCACCGCAATTATTGAGACGAGTATGGGCACGATGACTGCCGAATTGTACGGAGATCGAGCGCCCAACACCACCGCGAACTTCATCGAACTGGCAGAAAGTGGATTCTATGATGGTCTGATCTTTCACAGGGTGGATGATGACTTCATGATCCAGGGCGGAGACCCGAAGGGTGATGGCACAGGCGGATCAGGAAATACGATCAAGCTGGAAATCCATCCTGAACTGACCCATGTCGATTGCGCCCTTGCCATGGCACGATCGCAGAATCCGGACAGTGCATCCAGCCAGTTCTATATCTGCGACGGCGCGCAGACTTTCCTTGACGGGAACTATGCGGTATTTGGCAGGGTGGTCGAGGGAATGGATGTTGTGCGAGCGATTGCAGCGGTAGAGACAGACCCGCGAGACAGACCGCTGGAGGACGTCGTAATCATAAAGATATCCACCCTGAAGTGATATCGGCGAAGCGATCTGGCATGGCAGGGATTGCGAAAGGTTTAAGTGTGCCGATGCGTGTATGATAGTGCGTAATAGTAGTAGCATACTAAGGAGGTAGATATTACGAATGGACTCAAGAAGATAGGATTGGCTGTGGTAGTCCTTCTGGCACTCTCTGCAACGAGTGTAGTTGTGTCGGCAGAGGATATCATCGGGCCAATGATATTTTATGGAAACGTGACGCTCAATGGTGAACCCACCCTTAATGGAACAGTCATTACTGCCCATATCGGCGGGGAACTCAACGGAAGTGTTGTAACTGAGGTGGAGGGTAAATACTATTTGTCTGTCGAAGGCAGTGAATCAGACGAAGGCGAGACGATAACCTTTAAGGTATGCGGCGCCATCGCGAGTGAGACTGCAGAGTGGCAGGTAAACAGTATTCCAACATCATACGAGCTAAATCTCACCGCAGTGGACAATGAAGCCCCAGTGGTGACGGATCCAAACGCAAAACCATCACAGATCGCCGCCGACGGAGTCGGGACAACCCGACTGAATGCGACAGTGGTTGATGGGTGCGCGTGTAATATTGACCACGTTACTGTAGATCTCTCTGCGATCGGTGGATCTGATGCGCAGGAGATGGAATGCATCGGAGACGGTGTGTATTCCGTGACTACAAGCGTGGCAGTGGGTATTGAGAATGGGGTATATAATCTACAGGTCAGTGCAAGCGATAGGTTTGGACATTCAAGTGAGGATGTCAGCATTGAACTGGAGGTAGTGGAAGAGCCACCCAATGCCGGAGACATCGATGGCAGTGGTGACTTGACCTTGGGCGATGCGATATATCTAGCGAAGCACGTGGTCGGTCTACCAGGCTATGACACAATATACGCGAACGCAGATATCGATGGTAGTGGTGACGTGACCTTGGGCGATGCGATATATCTAGCGAAGCACGTGGTCGGTCTACCAGGCTATGAATCGATATACTAGGATAGAATACAACAAGGTGTAGAATATGGAATATAACAAAGTGCATAAGCATTTCAAAACCCCTGTTTATGCGATGGTGCTGCTTTTAGCATGCACTGTGTATGCAGCAGGGGCGATGACTGTATATGTGGACGATACGAGCGGTGTTAACGGTGCTACGATTGATGTACCGATAAACGTGTCCAGCACTGAGACTATAGGTGCTATGGATATCTCGCTGACATACGATTCAGCTGTGATCACTGCGACTGGAGTTGCCGACGGAGAGTTGATCGCGGATGCCGACCTGATTGCCAATTATACTGGCATGAGCGGCGTTGTCAATGTCAGTCTTGCAAGCCTTAATGGCATCAATGGCACGGGATCGATCGCGGTTGTCCAGTTCAAGGTCGTTGGATGTGACAATGTGACAAGTCCATTGACATTCAGCAGAGCGGATGCCTACGATCTGGACAAGCCAATTACAGACGCTGATGGCAAGGTGCTTGGTTATGAGCAGATGACGGTTGAGACGACAAACGCCACATTCACGGCAACCGGCAAATGTCCGGACGGCAATAATAACACGGGAGATATCGATGGTAGTGGCGGCGACCCGACCATGTCTGATGCAGTGCATCTGGCAAAGCATGTGGTTGGTCTCTCAGGCTATGAAACGATATACGCGAACGGAGATATCGATGGTAGTGGCGGCGACCCGACCATGTCTGATGCAGTGTATCTGGCAAAGCATGTGGTTGGTCTCTCAGGCTATGAAACATTGTATCCGGAATAATAGATAGGAGACAAGTATGAATAATGGAAAGATATGGGTGACAATGCTAATCGCATTGTCATTGGGACTTTTAGTGTCCGCAGCATCTGTACAGGCGGCTGACGACATTATGATCAACGAGATCATGTACGCCCCGACCGATGCATTGGGCGGGCAGTACAATGAATGGGTTGAGTTATATAACAATGACACAGAGGAAGTCAACATCACCGGATGGGTTATAGATGACAAGACAATACCGGCTGTAACGATGCAGCCAGGTGAGTATGCGATCATTGCAAAGAACGATACGAAGTTTGCAGATTGCTACCCGGATGTCATGTGCACTGTGGTGAAAGCGGCGATCAGCCTGCTGAACGATGGAGAGGTCATAAGTCTGAACGACAGTTCAGAATCGGTTATCGATGATGCGGACTTCACCGGGTGTGCGGATTTGGCACTCAAGAACAACAAGACTCTTGAACGAAACGCAGCCGGCGGTTGGGAAGCGAGTCTTGTCGATGGAGGGACTCCATGTGCTGCAAACAGTGTACTGGACGGAGGGTCATCTGCCCTCACAGTCAGTGCCGATCTGGCAAGCGTTGATGTGGATGCTCAGACCGATGTTACGTTCACGGTGACGAGCGATGGTGCAGTAATCGAAGGCGCACTTGTTACGCTCTTAGGCTGTGGTGTCGATGTGAATGGTACCACGGGCGCAGACGGCACAGTGGCAATCTCGGTAAATGCGACCAGCGTTGGCACAATCGATGTGACCGTGACAATGGATGGGTATGAGAGTGCAACCACAAGCGTGGATGCGGCAGATGGCGGAGTGCCACCCGCTCTCGCAGTCAGTGCCGATCTGGCAAGCGTTGATGTGGGCGCTCAGACCGATGTTACGTTCACGGTGACGAGCGATGGTGCAGTAATCGAAGGCGCACTTGTTACGCTCTTGGGCTGTGGCGTCGATACGAATGGTACCACAGGCGCAGACGGCACAGTGACAATCTCGGTAAATGCGACCAGTGATGGTACTATCGATGTGACCGTGACCAAGGACGGGTACGAGGGTGCAACCACAAGCGTGGATGCGGCAGATGGCGGAGTGCTACCCACCTCTGTTCTGTCCATCAGTGATGGTGCCGTGGATAATGTCGGTGACACTTGTGAGGTAACGATTACAGCAGATAACGTGACCGATCTTGCCAACTTCGACGTAACGGTTACATACGACCCTGCTGTGGGCATTGTGACTGATGCGGCAAACGATGGTGCATTCGGTGTCGCTGTGAACAACCTCGAGAGTGCAGCGAACGGCACGGTACGTCTTGCAAGCCTCAACTTTGGTGATGGGCAGACCGGAGACGGTATACTGCTCTCAACGCTTACGCTGGAAGCAACCGGCAATGGTACAACAGCGTTGACACTCGCAATCAATGAACTGAAGAATTCATCAGAGGGTGCTATCACTGTATCTATAGATGATGGCGAGTTCACAGTTGGTGGCAACATCACACCGCTTGCAGTCGCTA
The DNA here is from genome assembly GCA_030672605.1 of Methanosarcinales archaeon. Taxonomy (GTDB): domain Archaea; phylum Halobacteriota; class Methanosarcinia; order Methanosarcinales; family Methanogasteraceae; genus Methanogaster_C. The sequence goes on along the minus strand of DAOVGE010000093.1, from coordinate 1,229 downwards.
TAGATCCGACCAGCGTTGATATGGGCAATCAGACCGATGTTACGTTCACGGTGACGAGCGATGGTGTGGCAATCGAAGGCGCACTTGTTACGCTCTCTGGCTGTGGTGTCGAGACAGATGGTACCACAGGCGCAAACGGCACAGTGGCAATCTCGGTTACTGCGACCAGTGCGGGCACGATCGATGTGACGGTGACAAAGGATGAGTATGCTGACGCAACCGCGACGATAACGGTAGTGTCGTCAGGAATCGTCCCAGTAATCGAGTCCGCGATAGCATCTCCGAACGCCATTCTGTCTGATGGAAACGACAGCACCACTCTGACGGTTGTTGTAACCTACATGGGTGCCGCTCCAAGCGTTACTGTGGATCTCTCCGCGATCGGCGGATCGAGTGAACAGGCGATGGAGACTGTGGGTGACCTGCAGGCAGGTGCCGGCACATGGACGACTACGGTAAGCACTACAACAGAGGGAACCTTTGAACTACCGGTCACGGTTTCGGATGCTGATGGTACTTCGTCTACTGCAAACATCGTGTTGACCGCAGGACCGTACAAGTACACACTCAATCTCAAGCAGGGATGGAACATGGTCTCGCTGCCGTATGATATTACTGCAGTTGGGATTGATACCACCCAGAGGCTTGGCGATGTAATCACCGCTGCCGGTGAGACCTGTTACTACGTGTCACAGTTCAATGCGACATCGCAGAAGATGGAGTCGGATATCATCAACCCGCTTGAAGATATGCCACAGGACACAACGTATTCGATCATGGGAGGACAGGGATACTTTATATTCGTGGGGGATGATCTGGACTTTGTTGTAGCTGGGACGCTCTGGTGAGGTGATACGGATGAAAGGTATATTGACTGTGGGCATTCTCATGCTCACGGTTTTTTTGCTATCCGCACCTGCGCAGGCTGGAACGGATTTCCCGTACGTGGTTATTGGTCAGGCGACCTACCCTGATGGTGCACCGGCAGACGGTGCAGTGGTCACGGTTTGCGTGGACGGAGACCCGTCAAGAAGTACCACCGGGGTTGTAGGGATAAGTTACAGTCCTAATACCCCCGACCTGTGGAAGGTTGATCTGTTCGACATAGAGGGTTCAATAGAGGATGGTACCCCTATGGTAGTCAGCATTGACGATGGCAATTCCAACGTCGGGCGCACTACATCTGTTGTCGATACCTCGTCCATGGGAGTTCATCGGGTTGCCGATAT
>DAOVGE010000172.1 GCA_030672605.1 Methanosarcinales archaeon | reverse complement strand
ACGGTTCTTGATTCTGCGGATAAAATAGTAACACTGAACAAGCCACTGGAACGGATAATTGTCGGCTCTGGCAATCAGGCAGAAGGCGTCATGGTGCTTAAAGCCGTGGATACAGTGGTTGGCGTAGGTAGCTGGATAACAACTCAGGGAACCGCATATCCGGAATTGAGTGAGTTACCGCCAGTCGGGGGATTTGGTGCCGGACATAATGAACCGGATATTGAAGCGATATTCGAACTCGACCCCGACCTGTACCTCATATATGCAACGCATGCGCCAGAACTCGATGAAAAGCTTGGAGAGGTAGGTATACCAATCCTGTGCCTGGATTTCTATCGACCGACGGGGCTCCGGGAAGATACCGCAAAATTGGGATACGTTCTCGACAGGAGGGATGAAGCGGGGGCGTATATCAATTTCTGTGACGAATGCATGAGTCAGATACTTGAGAAGACAGAAAGTCTTTCTGAAGAGGATAAACCTCGCGTGTACTATGAGTACACAGATTACCTTACATCAAGTGATGACGAAACGATTGCGCTTGCTGGTGGCAGGAATATCGCCGCCGATCTAACCGGAGGATCGTCTGAGTGGTCCGGCATTGTTACAGTTGATGCCGAGTGGGTGATCGAACAGGACCCGGAGATATTCTTGAAGTGGGCGCCTTATGGGGCTGGTTATGACACAGATGACCCATCAGACATAAAAGCAGCACGAGATGCAGTTCTCAGTCGGACTGAACTGGCTCACGTCTCTGCCATAGAGGATGAAGCGGTCTATATGAATACTTTCAGTCTTTTTGGCACGTATTACTATGTTAGCGTTGCGTATATGGCAAAATGGTTCCACCCCGAGCTCTTTTATGACCTCGACCCCCAGGCGATGCACCAGGAATACCTGACAGAATTTCTGGGGATAGATTACGACTTAAGCGAGCATGGCGTATTTGTGTATCCGCCGATAGAAGACTGAAAACAAAGGAACAATAGGCGCATTGAATGGAAATAAACTGGGAACAACTCTGGATAGATGCACGAAAGGACTCTGTCCTGGCGAAATATCGCAAAGACGTTGGAGTAGAGCTCTGGGACCGAGGGGCAGAGGAATATAGCGACACGATAAAGAGAGATGGTTTCAAGTACGGCGAGCAGATGATAGATGTACTGAAAAGTATCATAAAACCTGATTTTGAGGTTCTGGATAACGGTTGCGGTCCTGGAACGCTCGCTATACCCCTCGCAAAACTGGTTGACCGAGTAGTCGCACTGGACCCCTCGAAGGGACTGCTCAACGTTCTGAACGAGAGCGCAGTTGAAGCCGGGATTAAGAATATCGAGACATTGAATAAGACCTGGCAGGAGGTTGATGATTCCGAAATCAGGGCGAGATTCGACCTCGTTGTTACGTCAAATGTCCTCTGGCAGTTTGATGATATCTGCAAGCAATTGAGGAGAATACACGATGCGTCAAGAAGATATTGTTGTGCGATTCTTCACGCAGGACTTACAGATGATCTTGATCGCGATATGTGGTCCAGGATTATGAATAAGGAGTATAATTTTGGGATAGACTACATCTACATCTACAATATCCTGTACACCAGAGGGATCTATGCGAACGTAAACGTCATAGATTCGGCGTATACCTTTGAGAAATCGGTAAATGACGCTATAGATTATTATGAGTACTTGTTTGATCTGTATACGGAAATTACGCCGAGAATTAAGAGAATGATCAAGGATTATATTGTAAAGAATGCTGTGGATGGCATTTACCGTAGAGAGAGCAAGACTAAGAGTGCAGTTATGTGGTGGGAAAAATGAATGGATCACTGAGTAACCTGAAGAGTGTTGTGATACTGGTCACCATGGACTGTGATTGCAGTTGTGATCACTGTTTTTATTTTCAACGTAACCCCAACCATGCACCGATCGATCCGGATTTGATCGATTGTGCACTGGAAAGCATATCCGGTCAACATAACATTAGTACTGTCCATTTTGCGGGTGGAGAGCCATTTTACCACTATGACGTCATGGTGGAGTGTATCAAGCGATGTAAGAAACATGGTATCGACTATTTCAGCATTTCCACAAACGGAGCATGGGCTGATGACTTTGAAGTGGTCCGACAAAAACTTGACCGCCTGCGTGAACTGGGCGTCAATAGCATCGGGGTAAGTGCGGATAGTTTCCACCAGAAAACCATTCCTTTGGAAAATGTACTTAACATACTGAAAACAGAGACGCCCAATATTGAGCGATCTATGGGCGAAATGAGTTTTTCTACTTATGCGATAGCTACGTACCTGGGCTACCAGAGTTATGACTGCCAGTTTAACAGGCAAACCCAGGATATCGTGCAGAAGATCTACGATTCGGGCTACTATGTTTTCCCTACTACGGCAGGGGCACACGGCAGGGCTAATTTCATCATGCCCGAGGAACTTCGCGTCAACAAACGATTGGATCGTAAGTGCTGGGAGTTTAATATCGGAGTACTACGCCCAAAATTCCCTGAAAGTGTTTTAATCGATCCGCAGGGATTTGTCGATGGCTGCTTTGGAGTGTCTCTGGGAAACCTTTACAAAGAGAGTATGTCAGAGATATTTACGCGCTATTTCAGCGATCCGAATCCGATTATCCGCTCACTCCATGAAAAGGGAGCCCTGGGTCTGAAAGAGCTTGCTGTGGAGCGGGGTTTTGAACCTGACACCGCATATTATGATGAATGTCATCTCTGTCATGCGGCGAGGGATTACCTGAGGGAGCATTGCTCTTGCGAATTTGGAGAATATCTTGCTCCTGATACCTGTTACCCCCCTGTCACCGATCACACCGGGCATCAAGTTAAATAGGAGTAACACAATACCGATTGTGAAACTGGTTCGGATAAACCAGAAAAATACGCGACCTATCATTCTCTTGTCTGCGAGAATCATTGTAGCGCACACAGAATACGACCACAAGGAGGCAATGAATATGAAAACGAACACAATAATATTTGGAATAACTATGATGCTTTTGCTCACACTCCCTGCAGCAGCATCAGACTACACGCTTGGCGTCTTCGGGAACGCAAACGAGGACGACACAATAAACATGCAGGATGTCACCTACACCGAGCTCATCATCCTCGAATACCGTGACCAGACAGAACTTGCAGACGCCAAGTACGACGACAAGATCAATATGCAGGATGTAACGCAGATTGAGCTTGTCATTCTCGGGATGGAATTGGAGCTAACAATCATCGATGCCGCTGGAAACGACGTGACCGTGCCCATACCAATCGAGCGTGCGGTCGTAAATACCTACGCAGCAGCGGCATTCCGCGTTCTGGATGCTGAGGACCTGATAATCGGCGTTACCGATCAGGTGGTGAAGAGGGCGAAGTTTTTCCCGGATCTGAGCCAGATATCACCTGTCGGATCATGGGATATGACAAATACCGAAGCGATACTGGAATTAAATCCGGATACGGTATTCACTTATGCTAACTGGCCCAGTCCGGACAAGCTTGAGGATAAGCTTGCGGGCACCGGTGTCGTGGCAGTTCGTCTTGACCTCTACAAACCCGAGACACTCAGAGAAGAGATGAATAAGCTCGGATATCTGCTCGGAGAACGGGATTACGCAGGCGAATATCTCGACTGGTACGACGGATACGTTGACGATATAGACGACCGGGTATCGCAGATCTCAGAGGATGACAAACCCAGAGTCTTCCTGATCAGCACCTCCGGCATAACAGACACCGATATGAAGACGTACACGGAAGGAACCGGGATGGGTCAGCAGTGTGCGAGGGTAGGAGGAATTAACATCGGTGCGGATCTTGGAGTTGACACATTCCCAAAGGTGAGCGTGGAATGGGTTCTGGAGCAGAATCCGGAAGTGATCGCCGGAGGTATCAGCAAGGGCGGCTGGGGTGCGGATGATAATAGCGAGATCGTTGCGGAATATGAGAAGATACTGAATGTTCCGGGATTTGACAATATCGGAGCTGTAGAGAACGGTCGTGTACACGTGATCAACAATGATATCCTGTACAGTCCTGCGATGCCTGCGGGTCTTGTGTACCTGGCAAAATGGTTCCATCCGGAAGTATTCGATGATCTGGATCCACAGGTGATCCAGCAGGAATACGTGGACCAATTCTGTAGTATAGACTTCGACGTAACAGAGGAGGGTGCGTTTGTGCACCCCCCGTTTGCAAGTTGAACCGCGTTTGAGGTGGCATATAATGAGAATGGGTATAATATTGCCCGGAATTGTCGCAGTCCTGGTGCTATTTGCACTGTCAGCCGCAGCATCCGACTACACGCTTGGCGTCTTCGGGAACGCAAACGAGGACGACACGGTAAACATGCAGGATGTGACGTACACTGAACTGATCATCCTCGAGTACCGAGACGAGACAGAACTATCGGATGCGAAGTACGACGGCAAGATCAACATGCAGGATGTAACGCAGATCGAACTGATCATACTCGGGAGAGAGTTGGAGATGACGTTCATCGACAACGCTGAAAGAACAGTAACGGTCGAGAAACCAATCGAGAGAATCGTCATGCTCAGCACCGATTCTGCGGAGGTTGTGAGGTGCCTTGGAGGAAAGGAGCTGATAGTTGGCGTGACAACGTATCTTGCAAAGGATGCCGTATTCTTCCCGGATATCGCGCTCCTGCCGACGGTCGGATCATCATTTCATCCGGACTGGGAAGTGGTACTCAGTCTTGACCCCGACCTCGTCTTCGCATACACCTCGGCACTGAAACCGAAGTACTTTGGAGATACGCCTGAAAGACTGGGTATAGCGGTTGGTGGTTTTTCGAACTGCAAACTGCTGACAAGGGATGTACAGTTGCGAGAGCAGGGATACATCATCGGGAAGAGGGATTGCGCCGAGGAACTCATCAACTTTTACCACGAGTGTACGGATCCCATAGAAGAGGTGGTAGGGGGAATATCTGAGGAAGAGAAGCCACGAGTGTACATTGAGTGCTGCAGCGACTACAACGCTCGCACCAGCCGTTCAGGGACTCATCCGATGTGCGAGATGGCTGGTGGGATAAACATTGGTGCGGATTTACCAGGAGAAGGGACAGTAGCAGGAGTTGACCCTGAATGGATAATCGATCAGAATCCTGACATTATTGTAAAGGTAGTATCAGGTAGTAAAGTTTCCAATGGCTACGATGAAGACGACCCCGCGGAGATGAAAGCGGTGAGGGACGCCATCATGAGCCGCACTGGCTTCGACGGTATTTCGGCAGTGCAGGATGGTAAGGTGTACCTGATATGTCCCGACATCTGTGACAGATCAAGCAATTCTATCGGAGTTGCTTATATGGCAAAGTGGTTCCACCCAACTTTATTCGACGACCTGGATCCGGAGGCGATGCATCAGACATATATCGATGATTTCTGCGGCATCGACTACGACCTGGATGAGAAGGGCGTCTTTGTGTATCCGCCATTTGCGGAGAGTTGATGGTGATAAATAAAAAGGAGGTAATGAACATGAAAACGAACACAATAATATTTGGAATAACTATGATGCTTTTGCTCGCACTCCCGGCAGCAGCATCCGACTTCACGCTCGGCGTCTTCGGGAATGCGAACGAGGACGACACGGTAAACATGCAGGATGTGACGTACACTGAACTGATCATCCTCGAGTACCGAGACGAAACAGAACTTGCAGACGCGAAGTACGACGGCAAGATCAATATGCAGGATGTAACGCAGATCGAGCTTGTCATCCTCGGGAAGGAAAAGGAGATCACCATATTCCAGTATATCGGCACACCACCGGATGTTGCAGAGGAGCCGCTGACACTCACGATGCCAATAGAACGTGTGGTAACAGCCAGCTGCTACGCCTGTGAGGCGCTCTGCATCTTCGGAATGGAGGATACGGTCGTTGGCGTTGACGGATTCACAAAGAAGGTGGGTGAGATCGCAGAACTCATCAAGGATAAGGAGGAGATCGGGCAGTACTCAAGTTCCATGGACCTCGAGAAGGTGATCAGCCTGGATCCTGATGTTGTCATCGCTTCCACGTATTTCCGTTCATACTATCCAGAGTACGAGGAGCAACTGGCTGATGCGGACATACCGATGCTCATGACCGATCTGGACGAGCCAGAGAAGTACCCTGAAGAAATAGAGGTTCTGGGACTCTTGATGAAGAAACAGGAGATATCTAAAGAGCTTATCACATTTGAAGAGGAGTTGTACGGCAGAATAGACGAGATAGTCTCGGAGATTCCTGAGGACGATAAGCCAAAGACTGCGTACGGGGTTTACTGCCCATGTCCACCTGGCACGTTTCTACCGGAAGAGGACACAGGTGCAAGCGGAGCAGGCATCAGAGCAGCTTCGGATGAAGCACCTCCGTGTTACGTTGCATGTGCTGAAACGAGCGGCAACAACCGCATCCTGCGAAGCGGCGGAATCAATGTATTCGGAGGTCTCACAGGCTACCAGCAGGTGGACACAGAGGCGATCATCGGAAACGATCCCGAAGCATTCGTGATGGACGTCTATCCGGGTTACGCGGGTTTCGTTGAGTGCGGCTACGGTGTCGAGGACGCAAGTTCGATGGAAACGGTGCGAGAGATGTTTATGAGCAGCACTGGCTGGGACAGCACGACCGCGGTTACGAGTGGCAATGTGTACATGATCTGCAATGCCGCAGGCGGGATTCATTCGAGTATCTACACCCTCTACATGGCGAAATGCCTCCAGCCGGATCTGTTCAGCGAGATTGACCCGATAGAGGTGCATGGTGAGTGGCTAAAGAAGTTTCACGGTTTGGACTACACTGGAGTGTATGTCTATCCTGAACCAGAGACCGGGACGTGAGATATGAGTTCGTGCACCGATGCGGCAATAAAAACAGAGAGCGTACGAGAAGAGTACAACAGGTTTGTCGGGAGAAAGATCTCTTGCATCCTTCTCTTCATAGCCTTAATCGTTCTTCTCGTTGGAATAGCTGCATCGGTAGGCTCCGCAGATCTCACAATCTCCGAATCGTATTCCGCAATCCTCGAGCGGTTCTTCCCAGGTCACTTTCACACAGACGGTATCGCATATAAGGTCGTCTGGGTTGCAAGAATGCCACGCATCCTGATGGGAATCATTGCAGGCACCGGGCTTGCGATTGCGGGATGCGTGATGCAGGGAATCCTTAGAAATCCGCTTGCAAGCCCGTTCACCCTGGGAATCTCCGCGGGCGCCGGATTTGGCGCTGCTCTTGCAATCACACTTGGCGCAGGCATCCTTACCGGGAAGTATCTGATCATTGGAAACGCGTTCTTCTTCGCGTTGATTCCAACATTAGTCATTCTCGGGCTGGCACGCTACAGACAGGCGACTCCTGAGATGATGATTCTTGCGGGTATTGCGATGCTCTACGTATTCAACGCGGCAACGATCCTTGTGGAATGTTTTGCAGATCCGGGAGCAGTAAAGGCTGCGGTCTTCTGGACGATCGGCTCTCTTGGGAAGGCGTCGTGGGACGACCTCCTGCCCGCATCGATTGTTCTTGCGTGCTGCATCCCGCTGCTTATGTGGAAATCGTGGGATCTCAATGTGATGGGCGCAGGCGATGAGACCGCAAAGAGCCTTGGCGTCAACGTCGAGAGAACCAGAGTCTCAGTCCTGACGATCGCGTCACTCTTGACCGCTGCCATCGTCTGCTTCGTCGGAACCATAGGATTCATCGGGTTGGTCGCACCTCACCTCTGCAGGATGGTGATAGGCGGGGATAACAGGTTTTTAATCCCCGCATCGGGTTTCTGTGGCGCCTCGCTTCTGCTTGGTGCGGATACTGTTGCGAGA
>DAOVGE010000176.1 GCA_030672605.1 Methanosarcinales archaeon | reverse complement strand
CGCAAGGTCGCAAAGTTGAGAGAGACGCAAAGTTGAGAGAGATACGCCCGCGTTTTTCACATACGCGAGGGAGCTACCGTTAGCGACCACCGAAAGCATCAGAAATAGGAAATTTCAATATGTTATTTTTCGGTGACGACTCAGTGGGAGGGGTTCTGGCAAAGAAGATTAACCACAGAGGACGCGGGGGCACAGAGAGTTGCTGTTTTCTCTGTATCCTCGGTGCTATCTGTGGTTTTCCGAAACCATTCCTGAAGCTAATAACAAGTCTTCTGCAAGACCTATCTTTTCACCGCGCCGACTTCGCAACTCGCTCGAGGCTCTGCTTCTGGTTGACCGAGTAGCATCTGACATCATACGACGCAGCAGCCATAATCTCGTCTGCGAGAACCTGTTCTATGGATCGCCTGCTCTTGAATGCCGAGCGCCACGCACCTTCCGCAATGAGCTTCAGGGCGATATCCACCCTGCGCTGGGATGTGGTATCAACAGCCTTCGGGACCGCGATTCCGCCGTATTTGAGACGGACAACCTCCTCACGCGGTCCTGCATTGGCGACGGCATCGACGAGAGCCTGGACAGGGTTCTTCCCAGTCTTCTCGTGGATGATCTCGAATGCTGACTTCACGGTCTTGTAAGCGCGATGCTTCTTGCCCGTATTCGCCTCCTTCTTCATGATCTTGTTGATCAGCCGTTCAACGATCGATACTTCGGATTTATTGAACTGCTGACTGCTGTGCTTGCCGTTGGTATGGAGTACAATCTTCGGACTGAGGTTGACATACCGCACGATACCCAGATCCTTCACTTCGACCTCGGAGAGGTCCCATCTGTCAAATATCATATTCATCTCGATCACCTGACTGGTTTCTCTCTACGCCCAATTACCATTTCATGCAGCGAGACGTCGTTTACAGCGAGCACCTGGAATCGGACTCCGGACAGGTCCCCCTTGGCACCGCCCAACCGTCCACCAATGCGCTCAACCGTTACCTCGTCGTGTTCATCGATAAAATTGATTGCACCGTCGCCCGGACAGAACGCAGTGACCTGCTTTCCGTTTTTGATCAGTTGTATCCGGACGCATTTCCGTATCGCAGAGTTTGGCTGCTTCGCTTCGACTCCGATCTTCTGCAGCACGATTCCCCGCGCCTGCGGTGCGCCTGTGAGAGGGTCTGCCTTGATACTCAGATTGAGTGCACGGCTGTTATATCTGCGGTCGCTCCATCTGGCTTTCTGCCTGCCATCTTGCAATTTGCGGGCAGCGTATTTTCCTTTACCCATAATATTCATCCTTCTGTATTATCGAACTTAAACCTTACTTGATGATCACGTCGTCGATGTCATGATGCCGATGTGCGAGTATCCGCATCTTCTCGATGTTCTTGCCGTCCCTGCCGATCGCAAGCCCCTTCTCGCTGGCTGGCACATCCACATAGGCGATCCTTCTTCCGCCACGCACTACCAGTTCGACTCCGAGCACTTTTGCCGGTTGCGTCACATTCTTCATGAATACGGCAAGGTCACTAGAATATTCCACAATCTCGATGTGCTTGCCGATGGACTTTCGGACACGGTTGATGTGCTCACCGTTTCTTCCGATCGCAAGCCCCATATCTCCGTTTCTGACCACGTACAACACCCGATCCCCATCATCTATGCAGTCGCGTGCCATTGCTCCCGTAAGACTCTCGAATAGTGCGATATACCGGATGCCCGCGGTCGTAAGTTTGATCTCACCCACAATCATCCCTCGATCTCATCAGGCGTCTCTTCCTTGAAGACCTGCATGATGTCCGAACTCCCGGAATCGAGGATGGTCAGCGTAGCTATGGTGAATGGTTTTCCACACGCAACGCCGAGATCAACACTTCTTCCCGGGTATTCGATGATCTGTGTTCCGGAATCCTGTATCTCCGCCCTTATGTGGGGCGGGCAGTTGGCGGCAAGCACGACCGTTCTACTATTGTCGTTTTTTACGGCGTCAATACTTACGTTTGATCCGATGAGAACCTTGCCGGTTCTGATTGTTTTTCGTAGTGCTTTGTTTAGATCGATGTCCATATATTTCAACTCGTTTTTGGATCAATAGTTTTCGATGAGGAGACTGGTGTGTCACCGTACTTATGCGTTTGGTTCCAAATCAGTACCCCGTGTCTCGGTTCAGGTTTCTGTTCTCGATTTTTCCAGCACACTCGCCCTCTTGCAGGTCCCATTCACATCGCCTCGATTCATTCAACGTAATCGATGACAACGTCCGGTTTCTGTAACACCCTGCCCACCTTTATGCCGATCCCCGCAACTGTCACAATCGCTCCGAATATGGGGATCGTATCAACCCATGCCGGTCGGGGAAATCCATCCTATCGCCTTGCCGAGTGCCCACAGGGTAGCTGCTACAATGCCCGGGCCAGATCAGCGCACCCGTAACATCGTAAGTCGTCACCGAAAAATAAAGTAGTAAAGTTAGCTGATGACACCCCACATCCATGACATTCGTGCGATTCGATTATTCGTGCCATTCGTGATCTCTTATGCCAATTTTATCACGAATTTCACGAATGGACGAATGACACGAATTTTAACAGGTTATTTTTTGGCAAGCCCTAAGCATCTTCCTTTGTTGTCATGATCCGCCTCTGTGATACGTCTCGATATTAACATATCCGTCCTGCGCACCTGCACCCACCATGAGAATCTCAAGCACAAAAAAATCGGTAGGGGGAACTCCCCCGAAAGTCACGCGATTCGTCAATCATCCGTCCTTTGGCTGGTACGCATTTGCGGGACAGTTGGAAACGTCCGCATCGCCAGGAACCTCTATGCCAAAGCAGTCGCCCACGGAATCATCCATCGGCTTGTAGAACGTACAATCTCTACATACTGGCATTTTTATCACCTCCATTGTCAGTTATATTCTATCTTCGAGCTTTGATGTCACAACATCGATCAGAACGCCGTACACCAGTCCGAATCCGAGGAGTGGCAGCATCCCGTCGGTATTGAAGATCGCCATTGCCATACTCACCACAACGCCTATCACTGCACCCCGTATCACAGGATGGAGATTGATGTTGTCTGCAATCCCGATCACAATCCCGATCAGTGCCCTGTTGTACACAATCCCTGCCAAAAACAGGGTATTGGTAGCAAATTCAGGGAACTTGGCGATCGTTCCGTACATGCAGAAGAGTCCGCAGAGCACTCCAAGAATCGTTGCTATAACGAGCCGTTTAGCCAACATGTTCCACCTCTTGATCCTTTATCTTTGAGAAGAGGGTTTCGTCCTCCTGAATCTGGTGCATCAGGTCATCCACCGCGCTCAGTTTAATCAGAGAGATTCCGGCATCATCCCTTCTTCTCATGACCATGAGCTTCTCGCCGGATGCGATCTCGAGATCCTTTCTGAGATCGACCGGAATTGCAATCTGCCCCTTCTCGCTCACCGTGGCGACACCGTAGACGATCCGCCCATGGTGCAGATTCCTTTGTCGCTCATGATTATTCCAATTTCCTTTACTTTTCTTACTGGTGCAAAAATGTTGTGCCGCATTTGTGTTTTTGATTTGAAACGAGTCAGATGAGTCGACGCTGATGTGGAAAAAGATATAAGCACAACGCTGGAGAATTGTATACGTTGCGAACATGATGAAACAGAGAACAATTCAGGATCTGGAGGAACTCGCAAAACCGTTCATAGATATCGGTTTGTATAATTCGGATGCCACATTTTTCAGCGATCTGATCAGAGATACGGCGGAGCATAGACTCAACCGCTATGAAAAGACCATCAAAAAACTTGAAAGAAAATATGGTATGAGTTTTGACGATTTCTCTAAGAAATTGGAGCTGGGGGCTACGATAGAGGAAGAAGACGACTGGATGGAATGGGAAGCTGCGATAAACATGCTTGGCGCATGGAGAACGACCACTGGGGCATTATCTCTTCCAGTGCCGACATCGGTTTGAGAAACGCTTGGATTTCTGGATGACATCACATTCAGTCAACTCCATGAGCACATTTATGGTGCCCCGAACTAGACATTCGATTCAATGCAATACAACGTATTGAATATCCTCAAACAATCGAAGATTGTTGCTAAAATTATATCGGTTGATTTTGATAGCGCTGTTGGCTATTCAATTTTAAAGATTCGTGTTGAACTTGTCAACCGCTGGCATCTCCAGATTTGGGAGCATGAAACGCCAGTCACGAGACGATATGCATATCACGTTTTCAAAGGTGCTACCACGATTGTTCGGTGGGATAATGCACCGCATCACAGGGATATTTCGACGTTCCCACACCACAAACACAGGGGTAGCGAGATCGTCGGGTCAGAGGAGATGCAAGTTGGCGACGTGTTAGATGAGTTGGAGAAGATGATGTGACACAATTTCTGTGTTCACCCGCTCCTGCTCTTCATAATCTCCCGCACCCGCCGCAGGAGCACCTCGATTAAAAACAACGCAAGCGCTGCTATGATGAACGGTATCTTCTGACTCACAGGCGTATACACCGTCCTCTCTGATCTCCGCCGCACATCCGATAACAGCATCGTAATCTCGCTTTCGCTGTACACTTTTCCGCCATGCGACTGGATGATCTTCGCAATATCAGGATTCATCCCGGTCTCAAGGTATTCAAGCGGATAATTCACAGCGATTCCGTAATCAGAGAGATAATAGACACCCTCTTTGGCAAGATCGATCTCTGTTCTGTACGTCTTCTCGCTTACCCGAGATACGTCGAGCGCAGAGCCTCCGAAGATCAGGTTGGGGATGGTGTCTGAAACGATTATGACATCGCATGCCTCGCCGAGAAATAGGTCGTCTGCCTCAATCAATATACCCGTTTCCGGTCTCGGGTCGCCGATCGCCCAGTTGACGACCGCGGAGATCAGATTGGAGTTGTTGCCGGAGTATAGCGAGGAACTCCACTCGTTTCCGTTGTCGGTTGTGAATGCAACGACTCGCCCGAGACCGTATCTCCACGTGCAGACGACCGGCTTCCCCTCATCTGTAACAACGAGTCTCTTTGCGCCGAGTTTTGGTGTGACGTCGTTATATCCAGTGATTGCGCCCGAGAGGTTGAGGTATTCGGTTATGAAGTGCCTGGTTGTGAATGTTCGGACCGCGTATGTACCAGGCGTATCCGGTGTCGGCGTTGGTGTCGGTTCCGCTTCTGGCTGACCGGTCTCGATGTTGATTGATTTCGGATATGTGGTCTGGGCGTACGAGGCGTCTACTGCTCGGGCGATCTCCTCATACTTGGTCTGGCTGCTTGTCGGCGAACTCATCACATGGATGAAATGCATTCTGATTCCGTTCTCCTGCATCTCGGTTGCGATTGCGAGCGAACTGGCGTAATCGATCTTGTTTCCGTCGGAGAGGATGATCACATCCTTCGCGCCGGCAGAATTGGCAAGCATCTCCTCTGCCATCGTCAGCCCCGCCTCCAGAGGCGTACTCATCTGCCCCTGCGGAGAGATCGACATTACGGTCTCCTGAAGCGCCTCCCGCGTCG
>DAOVGE010000136.1 GCA_030672605.1 Methanosarcinales archaeon | reverse complement strand
AAGTCGAAGACGGACTGTAAGAGACTTTTCATTATTTTCTGGTCACACTGATTTTTGGTAACCCTCTGGTTTTGAGTGGTAGTTATACTCAGCGACCAGCATAAAGTGCGATTTTTGTAATTGCCAATTTGGCCATAAATGACAAGACCGAGGCACACACCACACGATCGCCAATCAGGAGGTTTATTTAATCTTTGCGCCCTCGCGTCCTTGCGTTTTTATTCTTCAATCCAACGCAAGGACGCAAAGGCGCGAAGGGTGTCATCTCTATTGTCACGTCTTTCGCGTGTGTCAACACATCACTGACACATTTGCAAAAAAGCTCAGTTTGTGGCGGTGCGAAGTATAACTTGTTTCCCCATACTCCGCAAATCACACCGCAGAGGGCGCGGAGTGCGCAGAGAGTTGAGGTTACTTCGTCTCCGCGTCTCTGCGACCTCGGCGGTGAACAAATACAAACAGAAGAAGTAACAAGTGTCAACTGTAAACTCTCTACTCCAGCGTGATCACACCACGCTTCTTGCGATGAGATCGATTCCCAGTTCCTTACATTTCTTTTTTGCACTCTCTGTTATGCTCACGCTGATAATAATTGATTGTATCTTCTTTTCGAGACATTTCTCGGCAAAGGCGCTCTTGCGATGGAAGTTGAAGACATCGCCCAGTTTTGTGTGGGATTTTACCTCCACAACATAATTCACAGTATCCTCCAGGTACAGATCATACTCCACATCTGCAGGCACCCCGTATAACTCCCCTTCCGCATCTCTTAACCACAGGTGCTCGATCTTTTTGAAGGTCTGTCCCGAAAACTCCTCCACGGTCTGTTTAATAATCTCTTCTAACCCACGACCGACACGACCGCCAAGCGCAGAGACCTCCAACCTGATCTCCTGCTGGCTGCGATACATCTCTTCGAACCGACGATCCATTGTACGATTCATCTCCTCGAATCGCTGGTCAACTCTCTCGAATCGCTGGTCAACTTTCTCAAATCGCTGGTCAACTTTCTCAAATCGCTGGTCAACTTTCTCAAATCGTCGATTCATCTCTTCGAATTGCCGGTTACCATCCGCTCTGAGCTCCTTGATCTCTTCCAGAATCCGCTCAAAATTATCCCTTGATGCGAAGACGTCCGCCATGATGTCCATGATCTCATATCTGAACGCGGCATGCTCGCGAAGGAGGTCCGGAAGCTTCTGGCGCATCATATCTTCAAACTCTGCCGAACTGAGAGATTCCGCACTTACGCACATGATATTTCCTATCGCCTTCGCTGTAATAAAGATAGTACCTCCCGCACCAGTGAATCACTCCAGCGTGATTACACCCCGCGGCTTTGGAGCCGGCGGGATTATCGGCGGGGACTCGAGCGAGTGGAAGATTATGACCGCGGTGTCGTTGAGATACGTATTGTCCTCGGTTGTGTGCCGTGCCCATACCGTGATTGTGCCGGGCGCATTCGACGAGACCCACGCGATGGCTTTTCCACCGCTCGCCGTTGTTTCGTTGATTCTGCCGGATGCGGTATCGGTGCTCTTGTTGTACAGTACTCCGGATGTGACCTCGAACTCAACGAGTGTGCCCCACGCCACCGGTTTATCGGTTCCGTTTTCAGAGTACGTGAGGTGCATTGTCAGTTCGTACGCATATTCCAGAATGTCTTTTGGCTGTGAAGGGGACGTAGAAGATGTTCGTAAGGGTAGTGGGCCCTGATACAGTGCTTCTGCCATGAGGTAGTGTCCCGTTGCGGGCTTCGTATGTACATCGGGTGTTGCATTGCCCTCCACAGTAACAGTTGCATTGGGAATTGTCTCGATTGTTGCGGTGCTATTGGAATCTACGTACGAGATGCTTGACGGCGAGATTATCACTGGAGTCATCCCTGCGCTGTTGTTGTCAATTCGCAGTTGATATGTCACCATCCAGTACTTCCCGACCGTGATCTCGTATGGTTCCGGTCGGTTTCCGACGTCCCACGATAGTATCGTGCGGTTTCCAGCGTATGCGACGTTCGGGTTCAGATGATACTCAGTCTCGTATACCTCTGTCGTGCGATTGAAGTACGTGACATTCGCGCTGTCTTCGATGTATGTCACGTTTGTATAGCTCCCATCGATGGTTGCGTTGTTTCCGAGGTGTATGTTGATCTTCGGCTCGGGCGCAGTGTAGTTCCCAAGCTCGCCTGCGATGCCCACAAAGATGTTCTTGAGAACCGTCGCATTCGGAGCGAAGTAATATTCCCCGCCCGTTATGTTTGCGATCTGCATCAGTATATCGCAGTCGATTGTTGCGCCAAACCCGACCGTAAATATGGTGATGTTGTTTGCTGCCGCACGTTCTGCCTCAGCGATCATCGAGTGGTAGCCGACGTTGTCGATGCCGTCCGTCATCAGGACGATCGTTGCGTTTTCGTAGTCTGCCAGACCATTGTTCGCATTGAACAGACCCTCGTCGATTGCAGTCATGCCGTCTGCCGTGAGACCGTCGATGGACGAATTGATCGGGTTGAAGCTGACTGCAGAGTTAGCAAGCGTCTCATCGATCTGCGCCCGCCATTCGAGCCAGTCTACGGTCGCTTGCGTGCGTGAGGTGTCCTGCTGTGAGTATGTGAGATCGAAACATTCATAGTTGCGGGCAGACGACGTTTCGACCTCGGTTGGAACCCACCATGCCGAGCCATCCCATCTCTGGATATTGATGTCGTCATTACCATCAGAGGTCATGAGAAACATCTCGTCTGAATCGGGGTCAGGGGTTAATTGCACCCATCTGGTGTACCCGTTCCCGCCGAGGTTCGATGCTGAACTCTCTTTGCCCCACGAGCCATTCCATATACGATACTTGGGCGTGGGTGTGCTGTCGCCCCATACCACAAGCCCCCTACCGCTCGATTGTTCAAAGCAAACATCCATGATCCGTTTGTTGCACTCGTATGTATCATCCTCGATCTTGAGATTTGGTGACCATGCCGAGCCGTTCCACACGGTTACATGCACATCCTTAGCCTCGTTCAGCGCACCCATGAGAATGTTATCTGAGTTCGGGTCGGCTGCGAGTTTGATCCAGCGAGTCTGGTGTGTATCTGCATATATAGTGGTGGGCGCACTCCAGGACGTGCCGTTCCATCCGGAATACCGGACTGTCCTGTCTGACTGCGTCCATGCAACCATAGCATCGCCACCACGCTCGTAAGCAGCGTCGAAGCCTTGATAATTAGCGTAGCTGGCGGTCTCGGTGAGTACTACAAAATCTCCCCACGCCGAGCCGTTCCATATCTGTGCACATGTCTGCACATTATTATGGTCGCCATCGTTATCTCTCCGAAACACAAGCAGAATATCATCCGTATTTGGTTTCGCGACGAGCCGCACCCACTGGATCCATACATTCGAGAGTGTTGTGGCATTCACAGCACCTTCAGCACCCCATGCCAAACCATCCCACGCCCGATATCGCGGCACGGATTTGCTGATCTCCGAGTTCCGGTATACAACCACAGCATCGCCGGAATTCTGCTCATGAGCGATATCGAAGGCTCTGCGGTGATCGTAGTTGGCAATCCATGAGAACTCCTGTACCGCACCCCATCCGGAGCCCTCCCATATCTGCATATTGAGATCCCTACTGGTATCCAATGCCCCCATGATCGTCTCGTTCCTGGTTGGACATGACTGCAACACGATCCAGTCAATACTTCCGCCAACGTTATTCGCATCCGTTTCATCTGACCAACCAGCCCCATCCCGCTGCCGGTATCTGGGGGCACTCGCGCTGTTACTGTCATAATAGGCACACATAATCTCTCTTAGTTGTGAACTGGATGCATTGATTGTGAATCGTGTATCGTCGCCTATAACGGCAGTTCCATTGACAACGACACGGTAGTTTGTGCCCGACAACAGCGTAGCAGTCACAGTCTCCGGATTTGACGCGCTTGATGAGTCGAGAAGAGTTATTCCGTCGTACAGGTACAGGTCAAGATCGGACGCATCATCCCACGTCAGGTTGAAATAATAGACCCCCGGTGTGTTTACAGTGAAATAGCCTTCCCACTGGTTTTTCTCGCAGACATAGCTCGTCTGGTCGGTTGTATCGTTCGTGATCGAATAGCTGTATGTGGCAAGCCCGACTCGATCCGCCCTACTTGGATCGAGACTCGATATAAACGCATGAGATGCGAGCTTTGCCGCACTCTTCTTGTCGATATAGGTGGTGATGTTGAACCGCTCAGAACCGGCACCGGACCCTGTGACCCGCAGCGTCCATTCCCCGTTCTCGACAGTGTCCGTGTCGGTAGCCGGGTATGTGTACAAGAGCGGGTGAACCCAGATGTAGTCTGATGTATCTCCTGGTATCGAGTATGTGATCGTGACAAGCGGGCGGTAGCCATTCAGATAGTATGTGTGGCTATTTGGGTTCGTCTCGCCGGATGCGAACCGGTCGGCACCTTTCCCATCATAACCTGATCCAGTGAGAACGATGTTGCATTCCTCGCCCCAATCAGGAATGCGATTGCCGCTCCAGTCTGCGCTCGTGATATCGAATTCGATCACATTGTCGGTGATTGATTCCGTTAATGCCACCGAGTCGATGAGATACGAATCGTTGTCAGCGCTGCTGAAACTGCCACCGGATGCCCATGCCTGCGGTGTGGAGTTGCAACAGTAGTTCCAGGTCGGATCATCGCTGTAACTGGTTGTTAGATCGTAAATATCGACAGATCTGTGCTCATTACCCGGATCAGAGTTCGGAGTTGGATCTATGCCGCGCAGATACATGGTCACGCTCTCGATTCTTGTGTTGTGCGTTGGCGCACCCGGAAGCTCCCAGTGCAGGATTGCGGATGCCTGCGCTCCTCCGCCGGTCAGATCGTCCGTTACATAGAATGAAGTCTCGTCTGCAAAGACCGTGTCCGGACTTGCCGATGCGATGTATGTGTCAAGCTCTGGGGACCGGACGTCAATAGGGGTTGCCTCACGGTCGTCGAAGTAGTAGCCGGTGGTGTCGTTTCCTGTTCCGTATACATGTCCACCCGGACTTACGAGTTCAATATCAAGGTCGGTGGTGCTGTTCCCCCATTGCAGGAGCACTTTCAGGTCGTTTATGGTCTCGTTGATCAGGAAAGTCTCCTCAAATTCAGGGGCGGCATTGCCATCAAAGGCGACTGTGTATCCGGATCCACTCAGGTCGGTATCGGCGGGATAGCTTGCAATGACCACACCATCTTTGAGTATGTCTACGTTACGAACGCTACTGATCCACGAACTGAGTCCGGCGTATTCGTGGTAATCATAAAACGTGATCGTGTTAGACCCGTTATGCACGCAGCGTGTGATGCCATATTCATAATCATCCACCCAACCCGGGTTAGTGCCATACGACGGTGGAGGTAACAACGTGAAATTCACACCGTTGACCTGAACCAGACATTCACCAGCACTACGGCCCCCATAGTTGGAGCCGGCATTGAATGTGGTATCGAGATCATATCCATCGAACCTGAGGGTATATGCTATGAGATCAACCGAACCCTCTGCCCCATAATTGTATAGCGTGAACCCCTCAGTCCCGTACTCAATCTCGGTTATGTCGTAATCGCTGATCTCCTGGGCAATTGAGTTGTACACACTGCGCAGTTCGGAACTGGACGGTGCATTGTAGTATGTGCCGCCGGTCTCGGATGCGACGCGCTGCAGGAGCGGTTCGTCTATGTACTCGGCGCTGCCAAGACCAATTGTGTATATCGTGATGCCGTTCGCATTTGCAGTTGTGATTGCTTGTGAACAATCCTGATCGCCTCCTGTATTGCACACGCCGTCGGTAAGCAGGATCGCAATCTTTCTTGCACCAGTCCGCCCGCCTATAAGCAGGTTATTGGCATCTGCAAGTCCGTCCCCTATCGCAGTGCCACGAGTTGCGGATATCCCATCGATTGCGCTTCTGACAAGCGCTTTATCATCCGATGAATTGAGCAATGTCAAGCCGATATCGACCCAGTGGTCGCTTGAAAACGATACCGCCCCGACCTGCGCGTTCGATACGAGGTTGTCCATGAAGACCTTTGCCGCGGTCTTTGCATCAACCATCGGCTGCTCCGGGTTTGAGCCGAGATATGCCATACTTCCGGACCGGTCGAGAACAAGCGCAACATCAAGCGGCGTTCCTGCGTAGTAATCAGGATCCATGCTGCCTGATCGGTCGAGAACAAGTATCGCGTGCGCGGAGAGCCGCGTTCCGGTGATGTTGCCCTGACCCGATACGACCGTTGTCACATTGATTATGCCACCCTGTTCAATCGGGTCTGGCTCGATTGTTGATATGACCGAGATGAACGGAGTACCCATGACCTGAATTACGATATCGCCCTCAATCAGAACTCCCGAGTCGTTGCATGCGTCTGTTGTGACGGTTGCATCGCCGGAAATTGCGGATTGCAGCGTGACTGTCGCCTGCCCATACTTATCAGTGGTTACGGTGGTCGAAGAGAGGCTTCCGAGCGTGGTACTAAAGTTAACAGTCCTGTTCTGGAGCACATGGTCCCATTTATCCACCACAGTGGCGGTTATCGTCGATTCATTGACTCCTCCGATACTCGATATGGATATCCTTGTAGCGTCTGCCACAACAACGATTCTTGCGGGCTCTTCCACATAGAATTCAACGACGGTCCCATTCGTGAGACTGGTGTCACCCTCTGCCTCATCGATGTAGGTGCCGGTAACAGTGATGTTGCCAGGGAAGATCGATGGTTCCAGGGTGATCTCTGCGATGCCGTAACCGTCCAGCGGCATCGTAATTTCGCTTCCTGATACATTGAAGCGAATAGACCCGAGGGAGAGCAGCGGATTTAAGAATTCATCGACGACCTTGCCCGTAACCCTTGAGGTATCGATGTTATTTGCAACAACACGCGCCGGATCGGGGACAAGAGGCATCTTCACATGGTAACCGGCAACTCCGATGATCGTTACATACTCGTTCACCACAAGCTCGTCTGCGGTTGTGATCTTTGCGGTGACCATGTTACTTCCCGCTCGTTTATCGAGATATGCCGTCACAGTTGTTGCGCCATTCCCATCGGTCATGTTTGACGAGGGGGTCACGAACGCGTTATTGTATTCGATCGGGCTGTTCCATAGACTATTCGGAGGTGGCACCATTGTAAAGTTGATAGTCGTATTCGGGAGGAGCCGATCCATGGAATCGTAAACCTCTGCTGAGACTATGCAGGTTGTGTTCACAACAGCGCTTCCGTTGACCCGGAACTGGATGCGGTCAGGCGGTCCGGCAACGAATGTCACGTTTGTGGTGTTGTTTGCAGCCGGTGCCTCTGCTGTGATCTTCGCAGTGCCGATGTCACATGAACTGATCGTAACAACAGCGATTCCAGAGGCGTTTGTGTGGTTGTGGCTTAGAGAGAGCGTTCCAAGGGTTGTTGTGAAGTTGACACGC
The DNA here is from genome assembly GCA_030672605.1 of Methanosarcinales archaeon. Taxonomy (GTDB): domain Archaea; phylum Halobacteriota; class Methanosarcinia; order Methanosarcinales; family Methanogasteraceae; genus Methanogaster_C. The sequence goes on along the minus strand of DAOVGE010000136.1, from coordinate 381 downwards.
GTGTTATCGAGAGGGTGCCCGGTTGCGTTTGTGAGATTCACAGTGATGTTTACGGTGCGGTTGTCCGCAAATGTCTCGTCTGTTTCGGCGGTTACGTTCAGCGTATCTGCAGAGGCGATCGCTATTAATGGCAGTAGCAGCAGCATGCAGAGAATCGCGCTTACACATCTCATCTCAGAAACCCCATTACCAATATGGGGCGACGTGGCATAAACCTTTCTAAGTTAAAGTCGAGGATTGGTATGTGTTTAGCTGAGGCGAAAAAACCACGAGATTACACGAGATTAACACAGAAATCTTGTAGAGATTGCTGCGCCGCTGCTTCTCAGACTGTGTAATCTTGTGGTTAGTCGTCACCGAAAAATAACATATTGAAATTTC
>DAOVGE010000039.1 GCA_030672605.1 Methanosarcinales archaeon | reverse complement strand
TGATATCGATTTCAGGTATTCCTTCAGTTTCCTGCATTTTGGGCAGGTCTCGGTTGTGTACACGATGATTTCAGTCATAAAAACTCCCATTCTCTGCGTGAACGGACGTGAGGGGATTCGAACCCCTGACTTGCAGCTTAGGAGACTGCCGCCATATCCTGGCTAGGCCACACGCCCAGAGTAATGTGGGTGATATGTATGATATACGTCGCAATCATAGATTAAGTGATTCACCCCATCCCCCATGCGCCACACCACACCCAATCCCTGCCCACTCAGCGCCACATATAAGCGGATGAAAGAATGCTGTGACAAAGCGTCAACGACTCCGAAAAATTCTGCAAAAACGCTTGAATCTCAGAAGACAACCGGAACAAAATCCAGGCTCATTTCACACGACATTCAGGAAATTATTCGTTCTAAGATCTGATAAGTTTTGTGATTCGCTGACATCAGATAGTATAATTTTGTATCACGATATCGACCTGCGAAAGATATTTATACGTCTGGAGACAATACAGCATGTTCAACTTGGGAGCAGGTGAATAATGTGATAAAATCGCAGAATAGGAATGGGAGGACACACGCTGCAAGCGTTGTGATAACGCTTGGTGTCATACTGATGCTGGTCTTTTCCGGACCATCGAGTGCAGTTATGGTGGAACTGACGATGGATGGTATGGACGGAATAGAGGTCGGACAAGAGGGTTTCTTCTACTTCAACGTGACGATTGGAGGTAACGAGAGAATCCCGATTGCTGACTTCTCAATAGAAGGACTTCCAAGCATCGAAGGATCACCGGATGGGGAACTGACATTCGCTTTGAGTGATGTCGGCACCACAGTCGGGGGAGCTACGACCATAGGCAACTACCAGATCGAGCTGGTTGAAGTGCAGGGCTGGACAGGTGGAAGCGATGGTGGGAACGCATACGAGTACAACTATGGCTACGCGCCATACGCAGGATACGGTTACGGATACACGTTTGACGGGTACGGTTACGGCTATGGCTACGAGTCAGCGTCGGAAGATCAGTACACCACACTCGCGTATAGGATAACGGTTGACACAACCGGCGCAGATGTGGCGGCGTATGATGCGGCAGGAACGGTCAACACCGGCGCATCCGACATGCCGTACTTCGCAGCCTCGGCAACGCCATTCGTGCTGGTTGCCGCGGAGGACGTCGTTACGACGGTAGCCGTAGCGGATGTCATCGCCAAGACGGGGGAGAGCGTTACCGTGCCGATCATGATCAATGATTCAGTGAATCTGAGCGGCTGCGCGATTGACTTTGAGTACGACTCATCAGTCGTTCATGTGACCGATGTCACTTCAGGAGATATGCAGTTGCTTGCGTGCAACGTCGACAACGGCACTGGCTGGATGTATGCGAATGCAGCCGATCCGGCAGGGCTGAATGGAGATGTGGTATTTGCGTACGTAGAGCTCACTGCCGTGGGCGGCATGGGTGATGAGAGTTTGCTGGATATCACAGTCGATCAATTGCTGGATACAAGCTACACTCCAATCAACTACACGGTGACCGACGGGTTGTTCACCATCATAACCGAGGTGGTACCGCCAGTAGTCACGAATGTATCCGCAAGCCGTGACGTGATACTCAACGACAATGGTAGAACCAGAGCACCCGGAACGGATGTCACCACAATAACTGCAACGGTGACAGACGCTGACAGCGGAGTTGCAGGAGTTACAATCGATCTCTCATCGATTGGCGGATCAGAGGTTCAGTCGATGGAGCGCATCGGTGCAACTGATATCTGGACTGTGGACGCGACCGCAACCGACGGCGTCAACGAGACGAACCTGCTGGTAATCACTGCCACAGACAATGTGAACAACTCTAATTCGGCAAGCGTCGAACTGACTGTTCTCAGGAGAGGCGATGTATGCCGGGACAACGTCGTTGACAGCAAGGACGTGCTGTACATAGCCAGATATCTGGCATCCCTGGAACCGGAAGTCTCGAATCCGCCGACCATACTGGTTGGTGATGTCGTGGGAGTAGGCGGAGTTCCAGAGGGCGATGGTGTTGTGGACCTGATGGACGCACTGTACATAATGAGGTGTGAGGCAGAGCTGGAAGACCAGCCCTAACCTCCCCTCTTTTTTTATTTTTTTGATGATATCTGATAACATGACTAAACGGACAAGACACATCTTCACCTGTTTGAGCATCTTCGCGTTTCTCTCGATGTCGCTGGCGTCGGCTACCACAGAGACCATAATCGGAATCGCTGATTTTACTGTTGAACCCGGGGACATGGTCACAGCACCGATCCTGATCACCGATGCAAAGAATCTGGGCGGTTGCGAGGTAACAATCACATTCGATTCCTCGGTTCTTCATGCGACCGACGTTGTGGTGGGGGATATGGAGCTGCTCGCACACAACATCGACAATGACTCGATGCAAGTGTATGTGAATGCGGTGAGCGCATCCGGGCAGAGTGGAAATCTAACACTCGCATACGTCAATCTCACCGCGGTGGGAGTATCTGGCGACGTAAGCCCGCTGACTATCGAGGTCGGCACGATCTTTGCTACCGACTACAACGAGACGCAATACACGCTACGCAACGGATCGTTCACGGTTCAATCACAATCAGGCGTCGCCACAATTTCAATCGGTGATGCAATCGATAACGAGACCATACCGATCGCAATTGAGAACGGCGTGAACGTTGGCACGTGCGACATAACGCTCTCGTTCAACGCGTCAGTCGTGAACGTTACGAATGTTGCGGGCGGGGATTTTGATAAGACCGTTCCGAACTTTGTGTACGTTCGTGAGGGACTGGTGCGGATAGGTGCGTTCCAGACCGATAATCCCGGACTGAACGGGAGAATCATACTCGCAAATGTTACGTTCGCATCCACGGGTCGCCCCACCGGCGCAAAATCTCCGTTGAACCTGAGCGTGACAACGTTCAAGGAAACGACCCTGGTAGGTGCTGATATGCCATACATTGTTATGAACGGAACCTACACCACTGCAACGAACGGTGATGTCAACGACGACGGCAAGGTGGATCTCCACGACGCCACGTGTCTCGCGAAACATGTGCTCGGAATCCCAGGATTCGAGAACATAATCGAGGGAGCCGCGGATGTTGATGGCAGCGGTGTAATCGATGTTGCAGATGCCATATATCTGGCAAAGCACGTACTCGGAGTTCAGGGATACGAAGAATTCGGATGATTGCTGGCATATCGTCAGCAATCACCCTGCTTTTTTTCTGGTTCTGCCGTTTTCTGTGGTCGATAGCAGTAGCCCTCCCTCGTGTTGCAGCAATCGCGGGCGCCACTCCTTCGTCTTTCTCGTCTCTCTCGACTTTCTCGTTAAATCAGAGAAACGCAAAGACGCGAGGGCGCAAGGGCGCAAGGGCGCAAAGGCTGGAAACCACAGAATCCACCAGAATCAGCTTTTTTTCGTGATGTCCGGTTCGTGGGTTCGGGCGGGCGTCTATCTTGAATCTCTCTCGCCTATTCTCGCTAAGGAGTCGTAACGAAATAACATGGTCATCCTGATCGTCGGAAGTCGTTTGTTCTGTGGTAGCTTAAGCGTTGCAAATACCTTATTTGGATTCGTGACATTCGTGATTCAATCCTTTTTTGCAGAAGTTTATACAAATAAATCACGAATAATACGAATTTCACAAATTACACGAATGTTATCCAATACCGGGGCTGTGTTTGGGGCTATTCAATCTGACCATGTTATTCCGTGACAGTCCCCAAATTGGAAAGAGAACGCAAAGACGCGGGTGGTGCAAAGAACAAAAATCCCCCGACATCTCACTTTTGTCCCTCTATGTATATTGCGGGTCTGCCCGGCTCTGCAAACCTCCGCTTACCCTGCGGATCAACACCATCTCCTGCGGAATCAGCGTCCATAACCTCAACAGAGCAACCAAACGCCTTCCCGATGAACTCAGAGGACTCAGCAAGCACATCCATCTCATCCACTCCCGCAAGGGAGTATGCGACCTGTTCGTCGTTCCAGTTCTGCACATCCGGGATTAACTTCTGCGCAAACTTCGGAACATCTCGCGCATGCTTCTTAATCTCCGGGTTCGCCATCAATTCCTTCATCAGAGCGCCCATATCCAGTTTTCCGGACTGTTTCGCGATCAAAGCTTGCTTCAGTACAAGATTCTTCCAGAGAGGGGCTGTGAAGAGCGTGATCTTCTCTGGTGTTATCCCTGCCACCCTGGTGATCTCCTCGATATCATCGAGCGTATCTTCGACAAGCATCTCTGCCCGCTCGGAATTACTGTCGATTAAATCAGGATCTGGGACCGGATAGTCCGAAAGCGAGACAAAGCCATCGCCACCGATCGCTTCCCACAATTCTTCGCAGATATGTGGCGTGAACGGAGCCATCAACCGAATCCAGACGTTCATGACCTCCTTCAGCGATGAGATGCCGCCTCTGCGCTGATACCACTTGAGATCGCTCATCAGCAGATAGAATGCATTCTGAAGCGCGTGTCTCGTGCGTAACACGGAGAGGGCTGTTTCGGTCTCTTCTATTCTGTGCTGAAGTCTGCTCATCATCCATCGATCGATGACCTTTGGTTCGCAATCCGCATCTGGCTCTGGCATCTCGATCACATCGTATGCGAGATTGTAGAACCGCTCCACCTGCTTCCGTGTGCTCTCCACGCCCTCCGAACGCCAATCCGCATCCTGCGTGTGCTCGGAAGTGCTCAGGATGTACAACCGCACAACATCCGCCCCATACTCGCCGACCGATTGTTTCAGCGTGAGCAGCGGACCCTTTGACTTGCTCATCTTCTCGCCTTCGAGAGATACGAAACCATTGATTGCGATCGCTTTTGGCAGTTTTTCCTCCGGAAAGAGGGCTACGTGGTGGAAAAGGAAAAAGAGGAGGTGATTCGGGATTAAGTCCTTGCCCGACGACCTGATGTCCACGGGATACCAGTACTCAAAGTCATCGCGTATCTGCCTTGTGAGGTCGTGGTCAACGAGTACGTCGTCGATATTTCCCTTTCCGAGCAGCGCATAATCAAAGAATTCTGGCGTGAGTTGTTCCACGTCCAGTTGCCCGATATACTTTGAGATTATGTAATATGACATGTAGATCGTTGAATCGGCAAGAGACTCAATTAACCACTCGTTGTCCCACGGCAATCTCGTACCGAGCCCCTTTCTGCGGGCGCACGCCTTGTCCTTGAGCCAGTCGATCTTGTTCTCAAACTCGATGCGCAGCTCAGCAGGGAGGATCTGCATGCGAGCGAGATGATCATATACCTTGCTTTTCCATTCCGGATTCGAATAATTGAGGAACCACTGACCCTTGACCATCTTTACAACACAGGTCGTTCCGCATCTACAGACAACAGGCAGTTCGCTGAACTCGTAAAATATATCTGCGAGGTTTCGCTCGACCAGATCACGTGTCAGGATGTTCTTTATCTTTGAAACAGCGACTCCCGCATACTCTCCGGTATTGTTTTTGAGCACCCCGTGATGAAACTCTCTGCGGTAAACGAGTTTCGTTGCCTGCTCCGCAAGCGGATCCGACTGATCCTTGACACCGAGTTCGTCCACGATCTCAACAGCAGGGAACTCGCCCATGTCAGGAACCGCAATTAGCGAGATTAGCTCGATATCAGAGAGATCAAGAATGCCATAATCGATGAGCTCGACTCCTTTGAGGTCCCGAAGCGCCAGATAGTCGTAAGGCGCATGCGCAGGCACGCTCATCACAACACCGCTCCCGTTTGCAGGGTCAACGAAACTCGCAGGCAGAATCAGCACATCGTGGTCGATCACCGGGTTTTCTACAGTCTTGCCTACGAGATCCCGCCCACTGATCTCCCCGATTCTCTCGACCTCTCTGTCGGTGTAGGTCAGTTTCTGGTATGCTTCCTCGGAAACGATCCACTGCTCGGAATTGACACGTGCCTTCACATACACGACGTCCGGATTGATCCAGAGGTTTGTCACACCGAATACGGTCTCGGGGCGCAGCGTTGCACA
>DAOVGE010000173.1 GCA_030672605.1 Methanosarcinales archaeon | reverse complement strand
TAAATATAGCGTTAGTTATGAGAAGTTGATTGAAGCATTGAAGAGTTTTGCTACGTGTGAGGCGATCGGTATGAATGAAGTGGATGAGATATCCAAGACGTTTCTGGTCAAGAAGAACGTGTTGTTCGTTGACCCACTTACAAGGCTGATTAAGCCGCAATCACAACTGAATCTGCTTGCGATACGAGAGGTGATGCAGGACGCGTAGAATTGGGATGGTTCTCGGGATGCTTGCTCGGAAATCACATCTCGCGGGCGTGCGGACAATCGCGATGGGGGGTGTGGATGATGATGGCGGCGGCTGACGCGATAACACTATGACAAATTCACACTCCAAAAGTAACTGGTCGCAACTCTTAGTCGCGCTTGCCAAAGTGGACGACATGGTTTGATTTACGGAGTCCGGACACATGAGCATCAATCAAACACACCTCACAAAACTCTTTTTAGAAGATAATTTCATCATTTCCGATTCCAGCGATGGTCAGAATGTTTCAAAGAAATGTATAACAATCAGTACCGAAGACAGGAGGTATGCGGATGAGTGTCAAAGGTTTAGGTAAGATATTCAAACCAAGGAGCATCGCAGTGATCGGGGCGAGCAACACGAAAGGCTCTGTCGGTTACATCTTGCTCCACAACTTAATCGGCGTGGGCTATGAGGGCGTGGTCTATCCTGTGAACAATAAGCGCTCGAGCGTTCAGGGAATTCATGCGTACAGCAACATCTCGCAGATCCCTACGCGGGTGGATCTTGCGATAATCGCGGTTCCCGCGAGGGGTGTGCCCGATGTTCTGGAAGGGTGCGGAGAAGCCGGGGTCGGCGGCGCCATAATAATATCAGCAGGATTCAGAGAGATTGGCGAAGAGGGCAGGAAACTCGAGGAACAGATCAATCATATCGCCAGACGATACGGCATCCGCATCGTTGGACCGAACTGCCTTGGAATCATAATGCCGCATCAGAACCTCAACGCAAGTTTCGCTCATCTTATGCCTGTGGCTGGTAGTATCGCGTTCATATCCCAGAGCGGGGCGCTCTGCACGGCAGTGCTTGATCGGTGTGCCCACCAGCATATCGGGTTCAGCGCATTCGTATCCATCGGTTCGATGGTGGATGTGAGCTTTGGCGACTTAATCGATTATTTCGGGATGGACTCGGAAACGAGCAGCATCATGCTCTACATCGAATCCCTTCAGCATGTGCGTGAGTTCATGAGTGCTGCAAGGCACTTCGCAAAGAGCAAGCCAATAATTGTCGTCAAGTCCGGGCGTTTCACCGAGTCTGCAAAAGCAGCCACCTCACACACCGGCGCCCTTGCCGGCGATGACAACTTCTATGAAGCTGCATTCAAACGTGCAGGCATAATAAGGGTCTCAGAGATCGAGGATCTCTTTGACTGCTCGGCAGCACTGGCATTCCAGACGAGACCAAGGGGGGCCCGTCTCGCCATCGTCACGAATGCAGGCGGCCCCGGAGTTCTTGCAGCGGACAGGTTGATTGCCAAAGGGGGAGTTCTTGCAGAACTCTCAGATGAGACGGTTAACGAATTGAACAAGGTACTTCCCCCATACTGGAGTCATGAGAATCCTGTGGATATCATCGGTGATGCAACGCCTGAGCGCTACCGGGATGCGGTGACATGCCTGCTCAAGGACAAGGCGGTGGATGGTGTTGTGGTACTTCTGACGCCGCAGGCGATGACTGACCCGGATGGTACTGCAAAACTCGTTTCAGAGGTTGCCACCCGGAAATATCATAAGCCGCTGCTTGCGTCATGGCTGGGTGCGGACGCAGTGGAATCCGGCAGAAACATCCTGGAACTGAACCGAATTCCAAACTTCGAGACACCGGAGCAGGCTGTTGATGCGTATCTTCACATGTACCAGCACACCAAGAACATCGCAGCCCTCTACGAGACACCTGGTGATATCGTGGGGACTTTTACTCCGCGGCGAGGCGATGTCAAAAACCTCTTCAGAACGGTTGCCCACGCGGGCAGAGACACTCTCACCGAAGCCGAGGCAAAGATTGTACTGGATGCGTACCAAATTCAGATCACAGAGACGCTTATCGCAACGAGCGCAGATGAGTGCGCCAGTCTTGCGAGTGAACTGGGATTTCCAGTGGCTGTGAAGATCCTTTCGCCGCAGGTGACACACAAAACCGATGTGGGCGGTGTGATGCTTGATATAGCCACGCCAGAGGACGCGGAGAGGGCGTTTGAATACGTAACCGAGACCACAAAAAGACAGCAGCCGGATGCTGAGATCACAGGAGTCACCGTCCAGAAGATGGTCGGTGGTGATGGTTATGAGATTATCATTGGCTCCAAATTTGATCCGCTATTCGGTCCTGCAATCCTCTTTGGGGCAGGTGGGACGGCTGTGGAACTATTCCAGGATCTGACGCTCGGCTTTCCACCACTGAATCAGGTTCTTGCACGGCGCATGATTGCGGATACCAAAATCTACAATCTCCTGAAAGGTTTTCGTGATAAACCACCTGCAAACATCCGCCTAATCGAAGAAACACTTGTGAAAATATCGTATATGCTTATAGACTTCCCGGAAATAATTGAGATGGATGTTAACCCGATCTACGTAGACTCTGAATCGTTGACAGCACTTGATGCACGTATCATCATAGATCCGAAGACGGTTAATGTTGCAGTGCCGTCAGGAAAACACCTTATCATCAGCAGATACCCGACGAAATATCACTGGAGATGGGTCAACAATGATGGACTCGGGATGCTGTTTGGGGTGATACGACCCGAAGACGAAAAACTGTGGCTTGATCTGGTCGATTCGTTCTCCAAAGAGACCGTGCGATACCGGTTCTTTGCACCGCAATCCTTCGACCATAGGATGGCTGTGCGGTTCTGCAATATCGATTACGACCGTGAGATCGCAATCGCCGCATTCGTCGAGGAAGATGGAGAAGATAGGGAAACGAAGATGACCGGTGTTGGAAGACTCGCAATCGAACCAGACGCGGAGACCGCGGAGTTCGGAGTGGCAGTCACAGACCGCTGGCAGGGGCATGGAATCGGCGGCAAACTGCTTGATCTGACAATTGAGGTGGCACGAGACTTCCGATTACGCAGGATCTGGGGCGTCGTGCTAACAGATAACCAGAAGATGCTCGGGCTGTGCGAGAGCCGTGGTTTTGCGATAAAAGCTGGAGGGGAGGCGGGGATGATGCGTGTGACGCTGGATCTGTGAATCGGTTTGTTCCCCGAGAACTTAATAGTCCGACTACCTGCCATCTCACCAATTTGTACGTGTTTAGCTGAGGCGATTATATGCTTCCTGGCAAGAAAGATAACCGCTGATGGGCGCTGAGGAACGTAATGGCTGCAATATCCTACGCGTCCCTCCGCACACTCTGCGATTAAATTCCCGTTTGACACATGTTGTGCTCCGGGTTATCGCAACGAGAAGCTGTTGCGTGCATCATTGTTCCGACCGCCGGAAGGAATCGAAGAGTCACCTACATCGTATCCTTATTGCTATGTCTATATTTGATAACTCGCACCTTTTCCAGTGTAATCAAACCTTCCCCGACTACCTCATCGAGAAACGGCAGCAGTTTGTTGAGATTTTCTTCCGTATCGACCAGTTCAACAACAACAGGTAAATCTTCGGAAAGGCGTAGCAGCTTTGCCGTATGTACCCGACTCGCTGCTCCAAAACCCATTATTCCCCGGGTAACGGTTGCTCCGGCAAGATTCAACCCTCTCGCCGTAAGTACGATCTGTTCATAGAGCGGTTTTCCCTTGTAGCGATCCGTCTCTCCAATGAAAATTCTTAATAACAGTCCTTCTTCAGGCAATTTCATTGTATCACAACCTCCTGTATATAAAGATCATTAAATATTTTGAAGCGATAAAGCCAGATAGAACTAATACGATGCCCAAAACATTGTTGATCAAAACATTCGCCAATGCGAGTTTAATTTCACCATCGCGAAATAAGTTGAAGGTCTCCAGACCATAAGTTGAAAACGTTGTGAACGAGCCAAGGATTCCGATAAACGCAAACGTCCGGAAATCGGAAGAGATGGTAG
>DAOVGE010000059.1 GCA_030672605.1 Methanosarcinales archaeon | reverse complement strand
TAGTGATTTCCGTAATGGTCAGTTGGAGGTATAACAACACAAAAGACGTGAAGACCGCGATTGACAACACTCTTCGCGTCTCTCTCGCCTTTGCGCCCTTGCGTTGAATTGGAAAACAATAACGCAAAGACGCAAAGACGCAAAGACGCGATGGCGCAAAGAACAAAAGTCTCCGGGTGCATTTCACTGGAATTTTCGATTGTGCCATCTGTGGCTAATATGACTTTTAGCCACAGATTAACACTGGTGAACACAGATTGATGTTTTTTGTACATGCTCAATATTGTGTGGATATCTGCATACAGAACCACGAGATTTCACGAGATTAACACAGAAATCTTGTGGAAATCCATGTAATCTCGTGGTTCCTACCACAAGTTATTGAGCATGTACTTTTTTTTGTATATTTTCAGAAAGACTGAGGATGAGTTTTACCATGCTTTTTGAAGTGGGCACTCAAATCAATCATTTGTATAATCACTCCGCATTTGTTTTGGAGTATTTTTGGCCATATTTTGACATTCTTATGACCGTTTTTATCACGGATTGCGCGTTTGGATGAATGGCATGAATTTATTCCGGTTTAGCATTCGTGCGATTCGTTCAAACGTGTCATTTGTGATCCCCAAGCACGTAATGCCACACAGGCAGGATTCGTCTACTATATGCTTGCAACGTGAATTGTCAAAGAGCATTTTATTTATACGGATGTGCCCGGCATCATGGTTCACACGTCCGCCACAGATCACAGCATTGACGACACCCGACCGCCTGAGCCCGGGGCGGCAACCATCTAATAGATAAAGACCAATTACTGTATCGATGCCAAAATTTCTCCCGCTCGTAATCGACCTTCAGAACCGGGCTGTGGTTATCATCGGCGGCGGCTCGGTTGGCGAACGCAAAGCAGAGTTGTTTGGTAAATACGCGAGAACGATTGTCGTGAGCTTCAGTTTCACAGAAAAACTCCTGAAATCAAACAAAATCGAGCGGATAACAACGGATAAGAAATTAACAGACAGCGAGTTCGCGGATCTGATAAAAGATGCGTTTCTTGTGATACCGGCAACGGACGACTCCAATTACAACGAACACCTCTCCGATATCGCGAGCCGGTGCGGGGTTATGGTCAATCGGGTGGACGATCTCGGCGATGTCATCATCCCGTCAGTAATCACCCGCGGCGATCTCACAATCGGAATCTCCACGCTTGCCCGCAGTCCCGCACTCTCCAAATACACAAGAGAGCAGATCGAAGGGGTGATCACTCCGGAATATGCGGAAATGGCGAGATTGCAGGACGAAATACGCGAAGATCTAAAGAATAGAGTCCCCAACCAAAAAACGAGGCAACAGATCTTGCGAGCGATTTTGGATGATGAAACCGTCTGGGCGAACCTCAAAACGTCGTATACGAAGGCATATAAGCAGGCAGCAACACACTATGCAGAGGTGCTATAATGGATCTTTTCGGAATCGATCTGATGATATGGGCTGGAATTGCGGCGATATCGATCGTGTCGCTCATGGCTATCTGGAAGATCGCCAGATGGAAGGGTGAACTTGACCTGTGGAAGCGAGAGGTCGATGAATGGCGAAACAGCGTCACAACGGACGGTAATAGGGGGGTGGAGTCAATAGGCATGCAAGACCTGCAGGTTCATTCGGCTAATCAGGATCACCCTGACAGACCGCGCATCTCATTCTTCGAAGAAGAGAAAGAAGATGCGGAACCAGGGATACAGAGGGATGATGGGGGAGAGGAGATGCCAGTATCTGAAATTCCGGATTCCTCAACCGAGATTGCGCTTCTCTATGCTCTGACCGGGCGAGGGGAAGAAGCATGCAGTGTCGCTGGAATCAAGAACGACAAGGCTGCGATCCATCACGATCTTGGAAATATGCTGTATCGCTCAAAACAGTTCGATGAAGCGGAAAGAGAGTACAGAGACGCGATAAACCACGAACCCGACTTTGCAAAGGCTCACGCCAACCTTGGTTTCTTGCTCCGGAAGCTGGAGCGGCACGACGAAGCCACTGAGGAATTCAGAGCCGCATTGGAGTCAAAAGAACGGCTTCCGGACGGGGGAGAACGGATCTTACAGATATTAAACGATCTGGATGATTCTTAACAAAATCACATATATTCCTGCAATTTCTGCTCGATATGAGGTTTCGGAAGCGCGCCAATGATCTGCCCCACCATTTTGCCGTCTCTGAATACCATCATGGTCGGTATCGCGCTGATCTGATATTGCATAGCGGTATTCATGTTTTCGTCAATGTTCAGTTTGGCAAAGGTTATTTTGCCTGAATATTCCATTGCAAGCTGCTCGATTATCGGTGCAATCATCTTGCAGGGTCCGCACCATTCAGCCCAGCAGTCTACCACAACAAACGGGTATTCCGCCACAGTCTCTGCAAGATTCGCGTCGTTCAGTACCAGTACTTCACCAGATGTCATCGTTTGTAATCTCTCCATTTTTTTCTGTCGGATCGCTTCCAGTTCGTCCATGATTCAGCATTCGAGACCGATTGCATAAAATCCTTTGCATCAGTTTATCCGCGGGCCGAGATCTTCTCCTCGATCTCCGCACGAAGCTTTGCGAGATTTCGCTCATTGAGATCGATCACTCGTTTGATGCTGTTCATCGTGTTCTTCGCAGATTCATCTCTTTTGAGCCGTTTCTTCGTGTAGATCTGCACCAGCGAGGTGTACATTCGTTTATACCCCTCGGTCTGCTGGTTGACATGTACATACTTATCAATCAACTCCTGATCGATGCCGGCATCCGTTGCAGCAGAAACGAAGTCTTCAAGCTGTTTTGAAGCCGATATGATATCCTCTATTACCGAGATCAACCCTTCATTTGTGATTGGTTTGACGAGATACTCGGTTAAATAGGGCGCTTTTTTCTGCGCAACCTCTGCCGTCAGTTGTTTTGCCGTGATGATGACCACAGGAATCGATTTCAACTGATCATCCTGGCGTATCCTGCTCAGAACCTCCCAGCCGTCGATATCAGGCATGACAAGGTCCAGCAGAATCAGATCGGGTTTGCCCTCCTGCAGTTTTTCGAGGCATTCGTTACCACTGTACGCAGTTATTACACCGTAATCATGACTGCCAAGCATCAGTGAAAGCAAGTCCACGATATCCGGCTCGTCATCCACAACCATAACTTTCATGATGAATCATCCACCTTGTACACCCACTGTCGCTGTATGTGACAGTAATATAAAGATTAGGCATTGCTTGTACTTAACTCTGTTGTCTGCATACGGCTCTCTGATATCTCGCGTGAAAGTGTTTCAAAACTTCGTCAAATCGGTCATTTATATAATCGCTCCGCATTTGTTTCGGGGCATTTTTAGCCGGATTTTGATATTCTTATTACCATTTTTATCACGAATTGCGCGTTTGGACTAATGACACGAATGTATTCCATTTTAGCATTCGTTTAATTCGTTTAATTCGTTTATTCGTACCATTCGCGATCCCTAAGCACTTAATAGCACACAGGCAGGATTCGTCTACGAGATGCCCGGCATACGCTAATTGTCAAAGAGCCCTGCATACGCCTTTATAACCACCGAGCCCGATATGGTATCGATGGTACTTGACAGACTCGGAGACTCGCTTCAGGGTGCAATCAAGAAGATCGCAGGCGCGGGGCGTATCGATAAACATGCCGTGGATGCGATGGTGAAGGACATTCAGCGTGCGCTTCTGCAATCGGATGTCAACGTGAAGCAGGTGATGGAGCTATCGAACCGGATACGTGAGAGGGCGCTGGACGAGAAACCACCCGCGGGTACAGGAGCAAGGGAACACGTGATCAGGATTGTGTATGACGAGCTCGTACACCTCATCGGCAAGGATACGCCGCAGATGCTCACGAAACAGACGATTATGATGGTCGGGCTTCAGGGCAGCGGGAAGACCACGACCGCGGCGAAACTGGCACGATACTTCCAGCGGAAAGGGCTGAAACCCGCTGTGATCTGTGCGGACACCGATCGTCCGGGTGCGTATGATCAGTTGAAGATGTCGTGTGACCGTCTGAACGTCGCATTCTATGGGGAACGCACCGACGATCCCATCGGAATTACGGAGAGGGGACTCGACGAACTGAAGTCGTACGATGTGAAGATCATTGACACCGCGGGAAGACATTCGCTTGAGCGCGATCTGATCGAACAGATGGAACGGATCAACGCGATCGCAGAGCCGGATCAGAGGTTGCTTGTGCTGGATGCAGCGATCGGGCAGCAGGCAAGAGACCAGGCGCGTGCGTTCCATGAATCGATCGGAATAACCGGCGTAATCATAACAAAGCTCGATGGTACGGCAAAAGGGGGCGGTGCGCTCTCTGCAGTCTCTGAGACGCAGGCGCCGATCGCATTCATCGGTGTTGGCGAGGGTCTCGACGACCTGGAGAAGTTCGAGACCGACAGGTTCATCTCGAAACTTCTTGGCATGGGTGACATCAAGACGCTGGTCGAACGTGCTGAGGAGGCGTTCACCGAGGAGATCGACATCGAGAAGATGATGCAGGGTAAGTTCACGCTCAAGGAGATGTATCAGCAACTCGAGGCGATGAACAAGATGGGACCCCTCAAACAGGTGATGCAGATGCTCCCCCTTGGTAGCATGAAGATACCGGATGAGATGTATGCTGAGACCTCCGGCAAGATGGACCGATACAAAGTCATCATGGACTCGATGACCGAAGCGGAACTCACCGATCCGAAGATCATTGATTCCTCACGCACCAGAAGGATCGCACGCGGCTCAGGCTCGCCTGTTGAGGATGTGCGGGAGCTTTTGAAGTACTACCGGATGATGCAGAAGGCGATGAAGGGTTTGCGTGGCGGCAGGTTCAATGTGCAGAAGATGATGAAGAAGCTGGGGATGTAAGGGAACTCCGGCAATTCCCGCTCTCTTATTTTGTTTTCATCCAAGCTGTCTGAATTATACCGTCGCTCGTCGTTGATTTGCCTTATGACGTGGCGAATAGAAGCATGCAATATCAGAAAATGTGAGACTTTTTAATTTATTCTGGTAAGTTAAAAAGCATGACGCCAATTCGGCAGTGGGGGTATGATTAAATAGGTGGGATCAGTGTAATCAGCGTTAATCAGTGGCTAAAATTTGTATAAACCACAGATGTACACTGATTACACAGATTAATGGCGTTAGTAGTGGGGAAGATTAATAGCGCTCTGTTTTCGGTAGTGGCACTCATTGGGAGAATCCGGTGTAATGAAAAATCTAAACATTCAAACCGCGGAGGGCGCAGAGGTACGCAGAGGGCGGAAAATGCTCTTGCGTTCCTCCGCGTCATATACGGTTCAATAAAAATGAAAACCAACAAGGAAAAATCATGGAATTAAATAAGATATCC